>NZ_VTXJ01000019.1:0-102254 GCF_013114525.1 Vibrio sp. T3Y01
ACATTCACTGCCATGGTGATTTCTCCAATTGATTTTCCGGTATTGCGGTTTCCGACGTCTCGGAAAACCAAGTAGTTCTCTCAAAGTTACTTTTAATAACGGCGTAATTGACGAAACCTTTAGGAAAAAAACAATAAAATTAAAGAAATAGCGATAAAGGAGAAGAAAGCGTGACTGGTAATAAATTTATCAAAAAAAGATAAGAAAAACGCTAAAGTTGTCGAGAAGTCCGTCGAGCGAGGTTTTGTGTTTTTATTAACCAAAGAAGCCAAATAAACTGAAATGGTGTTATGAGATTTAAAGTAATTGATTAACCTAACAAGGTTAAGGCAAGGTTAGGTGCTTGCTTCGCTTGAGCCAGAATAGTGGTGCTAACTTGCTGCAGAATTTGCTGCTTTAGCATCTGAGTCGTTTCCTTGGCGTAATCGGTATCTTTGATTCGACTGTTTGAGGTCGCCAAGTTTTCATGAACATTTTCAAGGTTGTTAATGGCGTGGTCGAAGCGGTTTTGCATTGCGCCTAATTCAGAGCGATGGCTATCCACGTACTTCATCGCGGTATTTAAAATAGAAACAGCACGCTGCGCACCACCCACATCCGTCACATTGATGTCATTCACCGACTCATAGTAACCCGCTGACATCGACAGTTCACTCGCGAGTGAACCAGAGAAAGAGATAGTGCCAGACGTATCTTCACCAGACATGTAGATTTGAAGCTGCCCATCATCATTAACCGAAGCTGAGACCAGATCCGTTTGACCATTGATGTAGGTCGCCAATTCTTCAATGTCATCGCCAACTTTCGCATTAATGGTGATCTCTTGAGGCTGGCCAAAACGATCGGTAAACGACATCGTCATATCATTCTGATTTGATTTCACTGCCCACGAGTCATTGGCCTTGCCATCAGCGACATAACTAAAACCACCCATGTTGATGTCATCGGTACGCATACTTTTGAGGCCGATTTGTACCGCCTCGCCAGAGCTACCACCAATCTGAAATGACGTACTACCAAAATTACCATTGAGAAGTTTTTTGCCACCAAAAGAAGTGGTCTCTGCAATACGATTCAGCTCATCGTTTAAGGCGGTAATCTCTTCTTGAATCGCCGTTCTTTCGGACTGGCTATTTGAACCGTTGCTTGCTTGTAGAGACAAGTCGCGCATGCGCTGCATGATATTGGTGGTTTCATTCATCGCGCCTTCAGCGGTTTGCATGATAGATATACCATCATTTGCATTACGCACAGCGACATCAATACCACTCATCTGCGCTTCCAAGCGGTTCGAAATTTGTAGGCCAGCAGCGTCGTCTTTAGCGCTGTTAATACGACTCCCTGAAGCCAAGCGCTCCAAAGATTGGTTCAGCATGTTATTGGCATTAGAGAGGTTTCTCTGGGCCACCAGCGCTGAGACATTGGTATTAACAGTTATAGCCATAGACCTTCGCTTACAAAAAGAGGAATAAAACTCACGATTGCTCTTATATCGACCAACTCATATAAAGCTTTAATAAAAAAGGAGCCCTGAGGCTCCCTTTGTTTATTCTTTTTGAGACGACTTACTTAATCGTTAATGCACTCAACATCTCAGTTGAAGGAGCAAAGTAATACGCGCCAGTCACCGCTTTAGTAAAGCGAAGCAGTTGGTCTGTTTTGCCATCAGTTACGCCGTACATGCTCTCTAGCATCGCGTCGAAGTTATGGCGCACGTTACAGTAAGCAATAAACAGTAGGCCGTGATCACCCGTTGCTGTGCCGTAAGGTAAGCTGTGACGAACGATCTTAAGGCCTTTGCCTTCTTCTTTGATATCTACACGGCCGACGTGAGAAGCTGCTGGAACATCATCTAACTCGATTGAATCAGGCTTAGTACGACCAACCACTTTTTCCTGCGCCGATACATTCAATCGGTTCCAAGCAGGTAGGTTATGCACAAAGCGCTGCACCATCACGTAGCTACCACCCGCGAATTCACCTTCAGGAACAATCGCAACTTCAGCGCGCTGTGCGTCTTTCGGGTTTTCAGTACCATCAACGAAGTCCGTCATATCACGAGAATCTAGGAAGCGGTAACCGTAAGTTTCATCAACCACTTCAACGTCTGCTGCTACTTCAGATAGCAATTTACGTAAGATGAAGAAGTGCAGATCGTGTCGGTTTGAATGGCAGTGAATCAACACATCAGCTGGCGTGCTAGGTGCTGTAACATCACCTTCACCAAGCGCAGGGAAATCAATTAGATCAGAGGGAGCTGCCTGCTCGAACTTATCCCAAAACGCTTTAGAGAATGCAACCGAAGCCGTTAGGTTTGCATCTGGCTGAGTCTGATTCAGCTCTTCGATTAGCGCTGGAATCTTTTGAATTTCAGCTAGTACATTAGCAGTGTTAGCATTCACTTTAAGTTGAACGTAAAGAGCGAAAGGCCCAGCTTCAGGCAAAATAGCACTTTGAACGTTAGGCTGCTCATTTGAGACATTAAGCATAGATTATTCCTTCCAGTTTTAGCTTCTAAGTATAATTGTGAATGGGACAAATGTTTTGATGAGAATCAGTCTTCGTGCTCAACCACTTTAAAGCAATCCCGTGCTGTATGGCTATTGGTTAGATAAAGCGCAAACCACAGCAGCAACAATAGGGTGAGACCATTTGACCAACGGAACCAACCGTTATCCAAATAGATTAAATAAATTGTATGGGAGCCCTGCCCCACAATAGCAGCCATGGTGGCCCAACGCCCCCAAGACACCACTTTATTGAGGCGCTTTCTATCTGGAGATCTTAGCCCAAATAACCACATCAGTAACAAGCTAGGGACACTCAAGGCGATCCCTACATAAAACATATGATGATCTGGGTAGATGATCTCGAGAATATCAGTTCCCGATTCTCTACTTGCACCTGCAACGATGAAAACGACGAGAGCTTTCGCAAGAAACAGCCAACCTAACCATAATAAGATGGGTGCTTTTAAGAAGCCGTGCTTGTCGTATTGTTCTATGGAGTACCGCACAAATCTCACTTTCACTTGTTTTCAAACCAACACTTTAACGCAAATCATTCATACTTAACTAGGTTTGCGTTATCTTATTAGCTAATCCGTTTTAATTATCGAACTCAGCATGAAAAAGAAAACTAATACACCCTCTGTTGAATCACAACAAGAAGCACTGAAGATAGCCAAAGCGACTCAAAAGCCAGCCCAAACCAAAGAACAAACCAAATTAATTGCCCAAGGTATTGAGAAAGGCATCGCGCTTTACAAGAAGCAGCAAAAGGAACGCAACCGTCAAGCTGATAAAGCCAAAAAACGCGTACAAAAAGAGAAGCAAACTCAACAAGCGGCTACAGAGCAAGAGCACGATGCAAAGCCTAGTGTTGAAACAACATCAAATCACTCAAGTAAGTTACCGTGGATACTATTGTTCGCGAGCTGGGTAGGTTTTGCGATTTATTTGATGCAATAACAGGATAGACGTATGAAAAAGGAATGGATGGCATTAGCCGTGAGCGGCATGTTGTTGGGGTGTACCACACCAACTTCAGTACCTCACAATGAAGCCAACAGTGTGAGAATGGATTTTCACGGCATGATTGATATTGAACAGTGTGAGTACAAAGGGGAAGTCACTGGTAGCGAAGGCCATTGGTACAGCTACCTCTTCTACCCGAATGACACCTTGATTCAGGGTGCGATGAACGAACTCAAAACCAATACCATTGAACTTGGTGCAAACACAGTCATCTTTACCCTACCTCAAGATTTTGCCACTTCGGTTACCATGCTTGGCACCGCTTATCTTTGCGAGTAACCAACAGCTCTACTTAGCAGCATACAAAAAAGAAAGCCAGCTTTCGCTGGCTTATGCACTAAATCCAAGGCTTGTTGCTATATCGCCTTTACGTTCTAGAACCCACTGACTGTCAAATGGTCCCCAATCGGATAACTGGTAATAACCATCATTATGACGTCGCCCATCTTGAACAAACATAAGTTCGATACCGATCCCCGGTAACGCCTTGAGTACATCTTGAATAGTACGACGAGGCCAACCCGTTTTTTCGATGAGTTTAGGCACATTTGGCCTATCAAGGCTTTCAACTAACAATGCTAAATATAGCCGCCTTGCAAAAACAGGACTCAACTCCATTGACACCTCCTATATATGTGCAACTCAATTATTTCTTTTTTCGCTGACAACATGTTGAGGCTGATCAATAAGTCTCCAATAGTGACATTTTCTTACTGTTTTTTTTCGCTCAATGAAATATTCCTCACTCTATTTTGTCTGAATTGCCGCTTCCTGATAGGATTCAACTCATAACAATGAAAGAAAATCACCCAGAGGAAGAATAATGACTATCACAATGTTTGGTATCCCAAATTGCGACACGATTAAAAAAGCAAAGAAATGGCTTGAAGTTGAAGGTATCGAGTTCGAATTTCACGATTATCGCAAACAAGGCATCACTGAAGAGTTAGTAACAAACTTCTGTTCAGAGCTTGGCTGGGAGCTTGTACTAAACAAACGTGGCACGACTTATCGTCAGCTTTCTCAAGAGCAAAAAGACACGTTAACAGAGCAAACGGCAATCACTCTGCTTGTTGAACAACCAGCGATGATCAAGCGCCCTATTTTGAAAGTCGATGGCAAACTTCACATCGGCTTTAAAGCTGACCAGTACGCGGCTATTTTTGCGTAATCAGCAATTTTCTTAATCAAGAATTTGCGTAATCAGCAATATTAGAACAGATAACAAGGCGTTGAACGTGCCCTGTTCAACGCCTGAGATTAATGACTCGACGTTTTATTTAAACAAGGAATTCAAGGATGACAGATAGCCCAACTTTGGCTCTGGCAAAAGACCTCATTAGCCGTCAATCGGTAACCCCTGAAGACGCAGGCTGCCAAGAGCTGATGATTAATCGCTTAAAAGCACTCGGTTTTGAAATCGAAGTGATGGTATTTGAAGATACGACGAACTTCTGGGCTCGCCGAGGTACTGAAGCACCTCTGTTTGCTTTTGCAGGCCACACAGACGTGGTACCAGCTGGCCCAATCGAACAATGGAACACCAAGCCCTTTGAGCCAACAATGGTAGATGGCTACTTACACGGCCGTGGTGCGGCAGACATGAAAGGTTCTCTAGCTTCAATGATTGTTGCTGTTGAGCAATTCATTGAGAAGCATCCAGACCATTCAGGCTCAATTGGCTTCCTTATCACCTCTGATGAAGAAGGCCCTTTCATCAACGGTACTGTACGTGTTGTTGAAGCTCTAATGGCACGCGGTGAGAACATCGACATGTGTATTGTTGGTGAACCGTCAAGCACTGAGTTTGTAGGCGATGTAGTGAAGAACGGCCGTCGTGGCTCTATCACAGGCGACCTAACCATTAAAGGTACACAAGGTCACGTTGCCTACCCTCACCTAGCGAATAACCCTGTACACAGCTCTCTACTGGCAATTCACGAGCTAGCGACGACGGAATGGGACCAAGGTAATGACTACTTCCCACCAACCAGTTTCCAGATCCCGAATGTGAGTGCAGGTACTGGCGCATCTAACGTGATTCCAGGGGAGTTTAATGTTCAGTTTAACCTGCGTTTTAGCACAGAGTTAAGCAATGACGTTATCGTTGAGCGCGTGACAACAACGCTTGATAAATACGATTTCGAATATGATCTTAAGTGGACTTTCAATGGCGACCCGTTCCTAACAGACGCAGGCTCACTGCTTGATGCGATTGTTGATGCTGTTGGTCACGTCAATGATGTAAAACCGGCACTGCTGACAACTGGCGGTACGTCTGATGGTCGCTTCATTGCACGTATGGGCGGACAAGTGGTTGAGCTTGGCCCTGTGAATGCAACCATTCACAAGGTTAACGAGTGCGTGAAAGTAGCAGATTTAGAGAAGCTAACCGACATGTACGAAAGAACGTTAGTGAACTTGTTCGCTAAATAGATCTTTCCTAGCGAAGTATCACTTCCAAACATTGAGAGACTCGTTATGACACCAGAGCAGCTTACCGGACAATCAGATTCTCACCTGGTACCGAGCCTAATTGGTACTAAGACATTCTTGGTACACAGTGACGTTATCGATGACTTAAACAGGTTGATTGAAGCTGCTCAGCTCGCTGGTTTTAAAATGGAGATCGCCAGTGGCTTTCGAGACTATGAAAGGCAATCTCTGATTTGGAATCGCAAGTTTTCTGGTGAAGCCCCAATCTTGGATTCAGATAGCCAACCACTTGATGCTTCAACACTGACTGAACATCAAAAGCTGTCGGCGATTCTGAGGTGGTCTGCGCTTCCTGGAGCGAGTCGCCACCATTGGGGTTGTGACTTCGATGTCTTTGCTCGTAATCACCTCCCTGAAGACACACAGCTACAACTAGAGCCTTGGGAATACCTTACTGGTCACCAGCAAGCGTTTTATCAATGGCTCTCTGCTAATGCTGCACAGTTTGGGTTCTTTTTCCCGTATAGCCATGATCTTGGTGGTGTCGCGATAGAACCTTGGCATATTAGCCATCGTAGCGTTTCGGAGCCGTGTTTATCACAGTTATCCCCGACTTTACTTGGCAAGCAACTCCAATCTAAGCCAATATTAGGGTATGAGATTATTATGGAGCAGCTAGACGAGATCTATGCGCGCTTCGTAGCGAACATCAGCCATTAGGAGCGCTTATGTTGGAGTGGCTTACAAACCCTTGGGTTATCATCATCATCGTGGTTAGCGTTGTGGTAGCTAACATCGCAGCTCTAAAACAGACCGCTAATATGGATCTCGGAAAAACAAGCCGTGGGAAAAGGGAGAGTGACTTGGACAAGCTCAATCGGCTAGATAAGCAGAACCAGGAAAAAGCTCAATCAAAAGAGACCAAAGATAGCTGATCTTGCAGTCAAACGAACACAAAAAAGAGGACACAATGTGTCCTCTTTTTTATTGGATGTCGCTAAATCATTGGCTATAAAAGGGCCGATTTCACGCAGCCCTATAGCCGATCAAGCTTGGCTTACTCAGCTTCCGCCGCTTTGTCATCTTTGGTTTGGTCCGCAACGTGTGCGAGAACAGGAACCAGTGACTTAAGCAACTCTTCCTCTACTGGCTTACCTGATGCATCCGTCACGTTAATTGACGTACGGTTACCAAGATCACCGAATAGGAAGTTGTATGTACCTGGTGCTAAATCAACAGGTTGCAAGCCAACTTCTTCCCAGAACTCATCATCTGGCGCTGCGTACTTAGCTTTAACCGTACCCTGAGATTGGTTACGTTCTTCAAGTTCAAAGCCCATCGACGGTAATAAGGTCGGTAGACGCTGCCAGAACACGTTATATGGTGTACGAGCAATAATCACAGGGAAACCACTGCGGTCAGAGCCCATCGAGATAGGAATTCGTTTCACCAACTCTTGTGCTTTCAGAGCCGCTTCAGCACGAAGGTTTTCATCGTACTTAGCCATCACTAAATTGGTTAGGAAAGCGTTGTAACGCTCTTTGTTGGTTGCCGTAACTGGTTTCTCTTTGTTGCCTTCACGCCAATCAATAAGGTTAATCTTGAAGCCATGACGGTTATTCGCTTGGAAACGAGAGATAGAGTAGCGGCTGCCGATCTCTACGTCTTCGTCTTCAGAAACCCAAGTAACCCAATCGGTCTCAATCTCGTTCTCAGACTGTTCACGAATACCAATACCACGTTGAGCCAACATGTCGACAGCCGTTTGCCATACACGGTCTGCTTCTTCTGCACGAAGCAACCATAACGTTACTTCACCGTTTTGACGCTCTGCACGAGCACCAGGGATCAACTCAAGAACCTGTTGTGGTGGACGAATATCCACGGCAGGGCCGACACCACCAGTGAAGTCACCGCTCGGGATGTCAAAATTTGGGTAGAACTGAGGCTGAGCATCTTCAGGCAACTGCCATTGTGAAAACTCAGGTGTTTCTAAGTATTCGAAATCATCTTTGGCTTGACGACGTTGAGTCGGGCTGCCAGAACATGCTGTAAGAACGAAAACAGCCAGTGACCCAATCACTAGCTGGTGAGAATACTTCATTTATACTCCTAAATGCCGAAGGTTCGCTTCGGCATCACTTCATACGTTTTTAGTAAATACACGCTTCAGTCATTGCTTGAGCAACAACAGGTTGAGCTGGTTCCGACAGTTCAGTCAGAGGCAGGCGTAAGCCACCTTCAGCAATCAGACCCATTTTATGAACCGCCCATTTTACGGGAATAGGGTTAGACTCAACGAACAAATTCTTATGTAGAGGCATCAAGCGCTCATTGATCGCTTCTGCTTCTTCAAACTTACCTTCTTTCGCAAGTTTGAACATAGTAGCCATATCAGCCGCTGCAACGTTATTCGTTACAGAAATCACACCATCGCCACCACGCTTAACAAATTCTAGGCCTGTTAAGTCATCACCACTTAGTAAGATAAAATCTTCGCCACAAAGTTCACGGTGAATTGCAATTCTGTCGAGATCACCCGTCGCATCTTTAAGTGCAACGATGTTTTCGATTTCAGAAAGGCGAGCAACCGTCTCTGGTAATAGGTCTACCGCAGTACGACCCGGTACATTGTATAGGATCTGAGGAACGTCACTTACTTCAGCAATCGCTTTGTAGTGTTGGTACAAACCTTCTTGAGTCGGTTTGTTGTAGTAAGGCGTTACGCTCAGGCAACCCGCAATACCAGAACCGTTCAATAAACGACTGAATAGCACTGACTCGTGCGTAGCATTTGCGCCTGTACCTGCGATAACTGGGATACGACCATCAGCAAATTCAACGATCTTATTGACGACTTTGACATGCTCTTCAATTGTGAGTGTTGAAGACTCACCTGTTGTGCCAACCGCAACCAGACCATCACTACCTGCGGCAACATGGTGATCAACCAACTTTTTAAGGCTGTCGAAATCCACTTCGCCATCTGCGTTAAATGGCGTAACTAGCGCAACGATACTTCCTGAAAACATGTCTATCTCCCTTAATTTATTCTTTTTGCATGTTACTGTAAGCCAATCAATAAACACAAGACATTAAAGTGGCTTAGCGGCAACATCGGTATGAAATATTGTCGTATGTTTGAGGTAAAACGGCTTATCGCAACGTTCAACCTAAAATTTGGATAACCTGAGCTCAATCTAACGGATAGAACATGGATAGATGTCAGTAACAGGTAAGCTGTGCTGTCACCCGACAAACTTGTGCTACGACGTTATAGATATTCTTATCATTGGTTGCCTGTCAGACGCAAGATGAGTCATAAAAAGCCCCGCTCGCACGCTTATTCCTCTTGCTAACTGTGCTAACATGCATGAATCAATGGAATATATAGAGACGTGATTTTATGACTCAACATCTAGTAATCACAGCTGTGGGCACAGATCGCCCAGGTGTATGCAACCAAGTGGTTCATTTGGTCACCCAATCAGGCTGTAACATTATTGATAGCCGTATTGCCCTGTTTGGCGAAGAATTTACGCTTATCATGCTACTGTCTGGTAAAGCAAACAACATCACCCGTGTTGAAACCACCCTGCCCTTGCTTGGTCAAGAGCACGACTTGATTACGATTATGAAGCGAACCTCTCCGCACGATGTGGTAGAGAACTCCTACACGCTAGAAGTGTTCGTTGAGTCAGATGACAAACTCGGCCTGACCGAGCAGTTCACACAGTTCTTTGCAGACCGAGACATCGGCCTCGACTCGCTGAGCGCACAAACGATCAATAAATCTAAGGTCCAGCTCGACAACGACCAATTCCATATCTCTATTACCGCTTCTGTACAGTCAGAATGTAATTTGATGCAGCTACAAGAAGAATTCAACTCGCTGTGTCAGAGCCTATCAGTCCAAGGCTCGCTCAACTTTATTAAAAACAGTCTTTAAAAAGGAAATATCATGAATACGCTAACGGCTGGTGTTCCAGCACCTGCTTTTTCTCTTCCAGATCAAGATGGCAATATCGTATCTCTTGGTGACTTCAAAGGTAAAAAAGTACTTTTCTACTTTTACCCAAAAGCAATGACTCCGGGTTGTATCGTTCAAGCAGAAGGTCTGCGTGACATCAAAGCTGAGCTAGATGCACTGAACGTGGTTGTTCTGGGTGTCAGCATCGACCCAGTGAAACGCCTGCCTAACTTCATTGAGAAGAAATCTCTAAACTTCACTCTGCTATCTGACGAAGACCACAGCGTTGCTGAGCAGTTCGGTGTTTGGGGCGAGAAGAAGTTCATGGGCAAAGTTTACGATGGCCTGCACCGCATTAGCTTCCTCATCGATGAAGAAGGTCAGATTGAACACGTCTTCAATAAATTCAAGACAAAAACTCACCACGAAGTGGTTCTAGAGTACTTCAACCAAGAAGCTTAATGTCTGTTGGGGTGAGCTAGACTCACTACCAACTAAGATAAATTAAAAAGGCGACTATCATTGATAGTCGCCTTTTTAATCATTCATTTTTCGTTACTGGTGATGTACAGGGTCATCATCTAATGCATGGCTCGGTAAGGCATTCCAAACCGCCTTCACTAAAGTAGCCAGTGGAATCGCGAAGAACACGCCCCAGAATCCCCAAAGTCCACCAAACACTAATACCGCCACAATAATCGCCACAGGATGTAGATTCACCGCTTCAGAGAACAAAACGGGTACTAACACGTTGCCATCTAGGGCTTGAATGATGCCGTAAGCCAATAATAGCCAGTAGAATTGAGGCTCAAGCCCCCACTGGAACAAACCAACAATGGCAACCGGCACGGTTACCGCCGCTGCACCAATATATGGAATCAATACCGAGAAACCGACAGCAACCGCTAATAGCACTGAGTAGCGAAGGTCTAAAATCGCGAAAGTTACGTAGCTGACGCCACCTACGATTAAAATCTCTAGCACCTTACCGCGGATGTAGTTCGAGATTTGTTCGTTCATCTCTTCCCATACTTTGGTCGCTAAGCGACGGTTTCGAGGAAGCACACCACTTGCCATTCTGATCATCTCTTCTTTGTCTTTCAGTAAGAAGAAGATAAGCAGTGGTACTAAGATCAGATAAACACCTAGCGTCGCTAAGCTAACCAAAGAAGCTAGCGAGCCTTTCACCACACTCTCACCCATACCTAACGCCTTGTTCTTCGCATTAGACATTACAGACTCAACGATCTGCAGGTTAGCAAGCTCAGGGTAACGCTCTGGAATCGTTGCAATGAACTTCTGCAAGCTACCGTACATGCTCGGAATATCATTGATTAGATTACCCACTTGCTCCCAAATGGTTGGCACTAATCCAAATATCGCTAGTAGCATTAGGCTAAAGAACATCAAGATCACCAACATCACCGATGGCGTTCTTGGGACACCGAGTCGTTGAAGTTGAGTCACTGGCCACTCAAGCAAATAAGCCAACACAATCGCCACCAACAGCGGTGCGATCAGGTGACCAAAGAAGTAGATAGTAATAAAGCCGAATAGAATGATGGCAACCAAACTGACAGCGTGTGGATCAGAGAAACGTCGTTTATACCAACGACTGACCATTTCAAGCATCTGACTGCGATTCCTTTTTAGTGACGAGGAGATGGTGGTAATTAGAACAAACCTCTGTCATGACAACATAAGCTTGCTTAGACAAAAAAGTAACAATATCTTTCATCGAACTGTTATCTGATACATAAATTGACAAAGATTGCCCTACTTCTAACTTTACACTGTGACGCTTGGCTAATAATAACGCCATTGGGCAGCGCTCTTGGCGTAAATCTAGAATATTAGGTGTCATTCTTGGGCTCGATGCTTATTATAAGGGGCATATTGTAATCTGTTTTTGAAAACGTGCCATCATTGATTCATCTTCCTTCAGGATAGCGCACGCACTTAACAAAGGTTAAACCAGATGAAGAACCAATTTGCATTGCCCTTGTCTTACTGTCAGAAGAAACGGAGTATTACTGACTAATATGTTTAAACGCGCTCGTTCAATTGCTTGCTTATGCATCGCAGCCACATTAAGCACCCCAACGTTGGCTAACACCAACAGCTTGGATTTACCGGACATCGGCACGGCGGCTGGCGGCACGCTCACTATCGATCAAGAACTCATCTATGGTGATGCCTACATGCGCATCATCAGAAGCAGCCAGCCTGTTATCAACGATCCAGTTCTCAACCTTTATATCGACACACTAGGCCATCGCCTTGTCGCGAATGCCAATGACGTAAAGACACCTTTCCAGTTCTTTATGATCCGTGACCGCAACATCAACGCTTTTGCTTTCTTTGGTGGTTATGTTGCACTGCACTCAGGTCTATTCCTGCACGCACAATCGGAAAGTGAACTTGCGTCTGTATTAGCGCACGAAATCGCACACGTTACGCAGCGTCACTTAGCGCGTAGTATGGAAGATCAAGCACGCCGTTCTCCTGCGACTATCGCAGCGCTTGCAGCGTCTGTATTGCTGGCTATTGCCGCTCCTGAGGCGGGTATTGCAGCCTTAACCGCAACCACCGCGGGTAACATGCAGAGCCAAATTAACTACACCCGTAGTAATGAAAAAGAAGCCGACCGCTTTGGTATCAACACGCTAGCAAAAGCTGGATTTGACGTGAACGCAATGCCACGCTTCTTTGGCCGTTTAGCGGATGAATACCGCTACGCAAGCACACCACCTCCAATGTTGCTCACTCACCCGTTGCCAGAAGATCGTATTACCGATTCGCGCGCACGTGCTCGTAGCTACCCACCGCTGAAACTTGCGCCATCGCTGGATTATCACCTAGCAAGAGCACGTATCGTAGCACGCTATGCCGGTATCAATAATGAGGCGTCGCTCGATTGGTTCTCACGCCAATTGAAAAAGGCACCAAAAGAGATTGTTCCATCGTTAGAGTATGGACAAGCACTGGTTTACCTCGATTCGAAAAAGTTAGATAAAGCAGAACCGATTCTAACCAAACTGATTACCAGCGACCCGACCAACCTGTTCTACTTAGATGCGATTTCCGATCTGCACATCGAGCAGAAAAAGCCTGAGCTTGCCATTAAAGAGCTGAAATCGGCATTAGTTCGTCAGCCAAACAACCCGGTACTCACAATCAACTACGCAAATGCCTTGATTGAAAAAGAAGACTTTGCAGAGGCTGTTCGCGTATTACAACGTTATACGCATGACAATCCGAATGACACCAATGGCTGGCACCTGCTTTCAAAAGCGAATACTAGCCTTGGCAATAGTGATGAAGACCTTGCCGCACGAGCTGAAATTTTGGCATTGCAAGCCAACTGGAACAAAGCGATTCAGTACTACACGCAAGCCAGTCAAATCGCAGAGCTCGGTAGTTTGAAGCAAGCCCGCTACGATGCTCGAATTGATCAGCTGATGATTCAGCGCGAGCGCTTCTTAGCACTGCAATAAGGCGTTCAATACTCGGCGAGTCGCCAAAAGAAAAAAGCTCAACGTATACAGTGAAGAGGCCAATTAGCTGGCCTCTGCTGAAGATTAAATAAAAAATAATAATGAGGAAGAACCATGTCTGTCGTGATTTATCATAACCCACGCTGCTCAAAGAGTCGTCAAACGCTTGAATTACTTGAAACAAACGGTGTACAACCTGAAGTGATCAAGTACCTAGACACACCTCTAACTGTTGAACAGCTAAAAGTACTGTTCACTCAGCTTGGTTTTAGCAGCGTTCGCGAAATGATGCGCACCAAAGAGGCAGACTACAAAGAAGCGAACCTTGGCGATGCTTCTGTATCTGATGAAGACCTATTTTCTGCAATGGCTGCTAATCCAAAACTGTTTGAGCGCCCAGTGGTTGTTGCGAACAATAAAGCCAAGATTGGTCGTCCACCAGAGCAAGTACTAGAGATTCTGTAAGCGGCTATGAGCATCAACATCCTTGTTCTCTACTACAGTCGTCACGGCAACACACAAGCTCTAGCAAGGCAGATAGCACGAGGGGTGGAGTCCATTCCTGAGTGTGAAGCCATGCTAAGAACGGTTAACGATGTATATACAGTAGAAGAGCAGCCAGACTCTCGCTATCAACCCACGGATCCAATTGCCACGCTTCAAGATCTCCGTTCTTGCGATGGCTTGGCGCTTGGCAGCCCGGTTTGGTTCGGCAACATGGCTGGGCCGATGAAGCACTTTTGGGACAGCACTACATCATTGTGGATCAATGGCGATCTAATCGATAAGCCAGCTTGTGTATTTACCTCTTCTTCATCACTGCATGGTGGGCAAGAAACAACACAGCAAAGCATGATGTTGCCACTGCTTCACCATGGAATGTTAGTGGTCGGCATCCCCTACTCAGAGCCTGCACTGCATACCACTCAAACGGGTGGCACGCCCTATGGCGCAAGCAGCACAGGCGAGAGTGCTTCACTAAGCAAAGAAGAAATTGAGTTGGCGCAGAACCTAGGTAAACGCCTCGCGCGCATCGCGATAAATCAGAAGGGAATCTCTCAATGATGTACATGTCAGAGAAGGCGATGTCTCCTAAGACAAAGCTATTTCGCTATCTCGCATTAGCAGGCAACCTATTGCTGTTAGGTTGGGTTGTCGCTTGGCAGATGACGCTTTCACCGCATCCTCACCTAGATAATGTCACGCTGGCTATCGTTTGGGCTGTCCCGCTACTGTTGCCATTACCTGGCATTTTAATCGGTAAGCCTTACACGCACGCTTGGGCGAACTTCATCTTAATGCTCTACTTCCTACACGCATTAACCATTCTATACGTAGATGGTGGTGAACGCTTATTGGCTGCTGTTGAGCTACTGCTGACAACTATGGGCTTCGCCGGAAATATCTTATTTACCCGTTTCCGCGCTAAAGAGCTAGGCATCAAGCTTAAACGCCTTTCTGAAGTAGAAAAGAACGAGAAAGCGAAGTTCGAGTAATAAGATTCAGTTCGATATTTCTGAATAACTATCTAACCAAGCAACGAGCTAGCAAGTAACACAAACAAAAAGCCCTGCCAGGTTTCTCTAGCAGGGCTTTCTTTTTATTTCTCTTCGCTACTTACATTTTCGTATTAGCGATAAGCGCAAGCAATGGCTTAACTGCGATTCCACTCGTATACCAAGCTTGGCTCTGCATGCAGCGGTGCAGTTGCTTCTAACTCTTCGGTACCTGTATCTTCAGAGTTAGCCTCCGAGCCAGCCAATGAATCATCACTTGATACTTCATTACCTTTAATTACTTGAACGTCAGTATCTGCGTCAGTTGCTGTCGCTTCAGTATCAAGGGCAGCTGTTGAATCATCGCCTACAGACATGGTGTTGTCTTGTGTTTCGAATTCAGGGCTTACTTCTGGTTCAATGTAAGACTCTTCAACCTTCGCAACTTGGCGAATACTTGCCACCTCTTGTTCAAACTCTTGTTGAGTCGACAACAAATGAATACGGAACGTCACTTCGTTGTTTTGAATCTTAAGAATATCTAAGCTAGCAACCGAGTTTAGACGCTTAAGTGCATTCTCTAACTGGAAGAAGTCTTGAGCATTATTCAGGCTAATAAACTGAGTTAAAATCGACTCTGATGACTCACTCGCCACCGTCACCGCGCTTTTACCTGCGTAGTAGTTACTGATTTGGTCAACTAGCTTCTTAGAAGCCGTCGCGCTGTTACCCGACACAGAACCTGTGATTGGTGCCGTTGGCGCGCTAGTCAATTGACTTGGTTTTTGGTCGTACAGCGTCCAACGCAATCCTGAAGATTGAGCTTTAATCACCAATACTGCATCTACTGGGTAACGTTGACTTGCTCTGCTAATTGGTGAAACAAAGCTGCCCCACAAATCTGAGGTCGCGATACCAGTGATATCGTCGAAATCACCGACAGGCAAAGTCAGAGGTAAACCACGATCTTTTGCACTTGCTTGCATTTGAGCAGCAAACTGTGAGTTCGAGTGCTCCCACACAATGTTCTTATCGAAGCTGTCTTCCTCCACTAGCCAAACCAAGATGTTTGAGCGAGTTTCAGGCCAGTACGGCAGTTGTGCTTGAGTCAGTAGAGAACGGATTTGAGCGCCATTAAAACGCATACGCAATGTTGATTGGTCATTGCTCTCACCAAAACTCATTTGAGACATGTACTGCGCACTCTTACGCATCGCCTTTTGGATGGTCTCATTTGAAGCAACATCAGTTTGGCCAGTCGCACGTATCAATACCTGCTCCATACCGGTATTTCGTGCCACTTGTTCTGGTTGTTTGTCTTCGGCGTTAATCGCAACTTCAGCACTAAAGATATCTACTTGAGTTAAGGCGTAACTCGGGAAGGCTAATAGTCCCATCAACAACAATGCTATGTAGCGCATATTGATCCTAATATTCAAAGCTTGTGCCTTGATGATAAGCAACTATGGATTGAGGGGCAAGGTCGTTAGCGCCCACTGTGTTTAATAACCACAAAATATCACCTGACCATGATAAAGCGCTAACTTATAAACTGAATTTTCGGACCTTGTTCGATATAAAACATCACTATGATAAATAAATTTGATCTATTTTGTGTAGCAATCGATTGCTAAGTGATAGAATCGCGCGAATTTTATTTTTCACTTTTCATATAACGACCAATCTAAGGACATATCATGAAAAATGCATTGCAAGGTGCACAAATGCTGTTTGTGGCTTTTGGTGCGCTTGTACTCGTGCCGCTACTGACAGGACTTGATCCCAACGTTGCACTCTTTGGCGCAGGTATCGGTACCCTTTTATTCCAACTTATTACACGCCGTTCAGTGCCAATCTTCTTAGCGTCTTCTTTTGCATTCATCGCTCCTATTATGTTTGGTATCCAAACTTGGGGGATTGGTGCAACCATGGGTGGCCTAATGGCAGCAGGTGTTGTGTATGTTTTAATGGGCGCTCTGATCAAAGTGAGAGGCGTTGGCTTTATTCATAAGCTGCTTCCACCTGTAGTGGTTGGCCCTGTAATTATGGTGATTGGTTTAGGCCTAGCACCCGTTGCGGTAAACATGGCTTTAGGTAAGACCGGCGATGGCGCCGTTCAACTGGTTGATGCAGACGCAGCACTGTGGATCTCATCAATCTCACTGCTCGTAACCATCATCATCAGTGTATTTTCGAAAGGCTTCCTAAAGCTACTACCTATCTTCGGCGGTATTATCGCAGGTTACATTACGAGCCTGGTTTACGGCGCAGTCGACTTCACACCGGTTGCTCAAGCATCGTGGTTGGCACTACCAAACTTCACCATGCCTGAATTCAACATCAACGCTATCTTCTTCATGGTGTTTGTTGCGATTGCACCTGCCGTTGAGCACGTAGGTGACATGCTGGCGATTTCCAACGTGACGGGTAAAGACTATCTTAAGAAGCCAGGCCTGCACCGCACAATCACAGGTGACGGCGTGGCAACAATAGCTGCTTCTATGCTGGGCGCTCCACCAAACACAACTTACAGTGAAGTAACTGGCGCGGTGATGCTAACGAAAGCGTTTAACCCTGTAATCATGACTTGGGCTGCAGTAACCGCTATCGTTCTTGCATTGGTTGGTAAGCTAGGCGCATTACTGCAAACCATTCCGGTTCCAGTGATGGGCGGTATCATGATTCTTCTGTTTGGCTCTATCGCAACCGTAGGTCTTAACACGCTAATCAAGAACAACGTTGACCTCCACAAATCACGTAACCTTGTCATTGTTGGTATTACCCTAGTATTCGGTATTGGCGGAATGGCTTTTGGTATCGGCGACTTCAGCCTACAGGGCGTAAGCTTATGCGGTATCGTGGCGATTCTACTTAACCTAGTACTTCCTGAAGAGCTAGGTGACAACACTGTGGTAGACAAGGCTCAAATCGACTAACAGTTGAGTCTGGTTAGATGCCGACAAACTGGAAGATCAAAAAAGGGAGAGCATCGAATGCTCTCCCTTTTTATTAATACGGGTAATGAAGTGAATTCAGTAAATTAAAACAACGGAACCCACTTAATCTAAAAACCGAATTACTTAGTACCGAAGATCTTATCACCAGCATCGCCAAGACCAGGAACAATGTAGCCCTTGTCGTTTAGCTTCTCATCGATTGCTGCAGTGTAAAGTTCAACATCTGGGTGCGCTTTTTCTAGAGCTGCAATACCTTCGGGAGCCGCTACAAGCACAAGAATCTTGAAGTGCTTACAACCTTTCTCTTTCATTAGGTCGATAGTTGCGATCATAGAACCACCCGTTGCAAGCATTGGGTCTACCACTAGAGCGATACGCTCATCGATGTTAGATGCAAGCTTGTTGAAGTATGGTACTGGCTCAAGCGTTTCTTCGTCACGGTAGATACCAACAACGCTGATACGTGCGCTTGGGATATGCTCAAGAACACCGTCCATCATGCCTAGACCAGCACGTAGGATTGGCACTACTGTTACTTTTTTACCTTTAATTTGGTCAACTTCAACTGGGCCGTCCCAACCATTAATAGTTACACGTTCAGTTTCAAAGTCTGATGTCGCTTCGTATGTTAGAAGGCTACCCACTTCTGTCGCTAGCTCACGAAAACGCTTAGTGCTAATCTCACCTTCACGCATCAGGCCAATTTTATGTTTTACTAGCGGGTGTTTCACTTCAACAACTTTCATTTCCAACTCCGGCAATATTTAAACAAACCTGTAGATTATACACGAACTCTAAGGTTATTTCAGAATCTTTATTCTAATAAAAAAAACCGCGCAAACGTTTGCTCTTCATATTCAAGCCCTGTTAGAATAGCGCCGTTTTCACATCCAACTTAAGTTCGAGGACTATCCCGTGAGTGGTAATACTTCTTCTCTAAGCTACAAAGACGCTGGTGTTGATATCGACGCAGGTAATGCACTAGTAGACCGTATTAAAGGTGCTGTTAAACGCACTCGTCGCCCTGAAGTAATGGGCGGTATTGGTGGCTTTGGCGCCCTATGTGAACTTCCAACGAAATACAAAGAGCCAGTACTTGTTTCAGGTACTGATGGTGTTGGTACTAAACTTCGCCTTGCTTTGGATCTGAAAAAACACGACACCATTGGTATCGACCTAGTGGCAATGTGTGTGAACGACCTAATCGTTCAAGGTGGTGAGCCTTTATTCTTCCTAGACTACTACGCAACAGGTAAGCTAGATGTAGACACAGCAGCAGACGTTGTTTCTGGCATCGCTGAAGGTTGTGTTCAAGCTGGTTGTGCACTTATCGGTGGTGAAACCGCTGAAATGCCGGGCATGTACGAAGGCGACGACTACGATGTTGCTGGCTTCTGTGTTGGCGTTGTAGAAAAAGCTGACATCATCGACGGTACTAAAGTAGCTGCAGGCGACGCACTTATCGCTGTTGGCTCAAGTGGTCCACACTCAAACGGTTATTCTCTAATTCGTAAAGTTCTAGAAGTTTCTGGTGCTGATAAGAGTGAAGAGCTAGAAGGTCGCACTATCGGTGAACACCTACTAGAACCAACTAAGATTTACATCAAATCAGCACTTAAGATGATTGCTGAGCATGACATTCATGCTATCTCGCACATCACTGGTGGTGGTTTCTGGGAAAACATCCCTCGCGTACTTCCTGAAGGTACTAAAGCTGTGATTGATGGTAAGAGCTGGGAATGGCCTGCTATCTTCAACTGGCTACAAGAGAAAGGTAACGTGGAAACATTTGAAATGTACCGCACTTTCAACTGTGGTGTTGGCCTAGTTGTAGCTCTACCTAAAGACCAAGCAGACGCTGCTGTTGAACTACTGAAAGCTGAAGGCGAAAACGCTTGGGTTATCGGTGAGATCGCAAACGCTGAAGCAGGCGAAGAGCAAGTTGAAATCAAATAAGTGATACGTTCACTTACTTAGTTAATCAATGAGGACCTAATGGTCCTCATTTTGCTATTTGGCCCGCAGAAAACCTTAGTTTATGTAGGTAATATAGATACCAATCGTAGTAAGTAACTGGTCATCCTAGCTTGTTAAAACGCTCGATCACGTCGTTAGAAATTTTGATTGTAGGATAACTACTTATCTAAAATCTCTGCCTTGTTCTCAAGCCTTTTTCCTGCGCTATTTATGAGCACTTACTTACTGTGATTGGTATAAACTCCAGTTAATCAATCGTATGACCCACTTTATGAAAAACAATCACTCTCAGAAAACCACTCACTCTCAGAAAAACATCGTTGTGTTAGTTTCAGGAAGCGGAAGCAACTTACAGGCGATCTTAGATGCCTGCGATAGCAATATGATTGATGCTTCAGTTAAAGCTGTCTTCTCAAATAAGGCAGAGGCCTTTGGCTTAGAGCGAGCGAAGACCGCTGGTGTCGATGCACACTCAGTAAATCCAAAAGATTTCGGCTCTCGTGAAGAGTTTGACCATGAACTAATGATACAAATCGATGCATACCAACCAGACTTGATCGTACTGGCAGGCTACATGCGTATTTTGAGTTCGGAATTTGTTCGACACTACGCAGGAAAAATGGTCAATATCCACCCTTCTCTATTACCGAAATACCCAGGTTTACATACCCACCAGCGAGCGATTGATGCTCAAGACAAAGAACATGGAACTAGTGTGCACTTTGTTACCGAAGAGCTAGATGGTGGTCCTGTGATCTTACAAGCCAAAGTGCCTGTGTTTGAGGACGATGATGCCGACCTGCTAGCGGGGCGAGTACTCACTCAAGAGCACGCAATCTATCCGATGGTTTGTAAGTGGTTTGCAGAAGGCCGTTTATCAATGATAAATGGACAAGCGGTGTTAGACGGAAAAGTACTAGGTAAACACGGTTACGCAGAAGAGTAATTCCAAGAATACAAAAAGGCCGTTAACTGACGAGTGCAGTTAACGGCCTTTTTTATCGAATCAAGTAACGAGACGTTTAGCTCAATGGTTCAGTAGGCGCTTGGCTCGCGACCTTTTTAGGCGCATAAGCAACATCTTCCAACTCTTTGTGATTGTTGCCAATCAGTTCACCGGAATGAAACAGCGCGTATTCACCAGGCTTCATTCTAAACCACTCTTCGTTGGCGGTAAGCGGTTGAGTCGCCACCACCGTCACCACATCATTCGGTGTGGTTTCTTCTTGGAAGTTAATCTCAACATCTTCGTCGATTAAGCTTGCATTACCAAAAGGCGCACGTCTCGTTATCCAATATAAATGGTTAGTACAGTATGTCATTACGTACTCACCATCGCTCAGCAACATATTGAAAACGCCTTTCTCTCTCAGCTTATCGCAACACTCAGCAACGAAGCGGAACATCCCTTCCATATCTTGTGGCGGCTCAGGAAAACGCTCTTCAAGTTGCTTCAGCAGCCAACAGAACGAAAGCTCGCTATCTGTTTCGCCAACAGGTCTAAAGCGGCCACTAACAAGATCATCGTAATCAGATAACTGGCCATTATGAGCAAAGGTCCAATACCTTCCCCAGAGTTCACGAGTAAAAGGGTGGGTATTTTCTAGATTCACACCACCACGGTTGGCTTGACGAATATGGCTGACAACAGCTTGGCTTTTAATGGGGTAGTTTTGAACCAACTCTGCGATCTTAGATTCACAGCTAGGGTTAGGATCTTTAAAAGTACGAAAACCCTTACCCTCATAGAAGGTAATTCCCCAGCCATCGCGGTGTGGGCCAGTGTTGCCCCCACGTTGCATAAGACCAGTAAAACTAAAACAAATATCCGTTGGCACATTCGCGCTCATACCGAGCAATTCACACATGGTTTAATCTACTCCCTATTGAAACCAACAGAGCCACAAACCTAGGCTCCAAATGTCTGTAAAACTGTTATTCCATCTCTTTTTCGACAAGCTGAATCACAATATGGATGATCTTAATGTGAATCTCTTGGATGCGGTCTGCGTAACCAAAGTGTGGTACTCGGATTTCGATATCCGCACAGCCTGCCATTTTACCGCCGTCTTTACCGGTCAGTGCGATGGTTTTCATGCCTTTCGCTTGAGCTGCTTCAATGGCTTTTAGGATGTTGCCTGAGTTACCTGAAGTTGATAAACCAAACAACACATCGCCTTTACGGCCTACCGCTTCTACATAACGAGAAAATACGTGATCGTAGCCGAAGTCATTACTTACACAAGATAAGTGACTAGGATCTGAAATTGCAATACCTGCGTAACCTGGGCGGTTTTCACGGTATCGGCCTGTCAGTTCTTCTGCGAAATGCATTGCATCACAGTGTGAGCCACCGTTACCACAAGAAAGTACTTTACCTTCTTGTTTGAATGAGTCAGCAATCAATTTTGCCGCCGCTTCAATTTGAGCAATGTTATGGTCATCGCTCAAAAACTTGTTAAGAACGTCAGCAGCTTCGTTCAATTCACTTTTGATTAGGTCTTGGTACATAAGGCTTATCTCTTATTTTTATGACGCAGCTTAACGTGCGCGACATGAGAGCTGAGGTTTTTTCCCTCTTTTACCTGAGTTTACCCACAAACATGAAATAGTGTCGACACTTAAGCCCAAAGATTGCCACCTTAATTAGTCAGTCATTGCCGATTCGTCCAAATAATCACCACCAACCTCTCACAATTAGAACTTTAACTCTACTCAGATCACTTTTTACCCAACTTTGAGTTTTACAAATATTTAATATTTTGTTTACACTTGACTGGTTAGACCTCTTACCTAAAACTTAATAACAATAAGTGATCTCTGAAAAGGAAATCGATCATGAACATATTGCTCTCCCTACTCGGCATGACAGCTATCTTAGGTGTCTGTCTCTACCACAGAGTTAGCTTGGTACGCGCATTAATCGCATTAACTGGAACGATGGTAGCTTTAACGCTATTCGGCGACGTAGCGGTTACTGGCTGGCTTTGTTACCTATTAGCGGTTGCTATTTTTGCTGTGCCAGCCATTCGTCAAACTCTCATCAGCCAAAAAGCGCTTTCTGTATTTAAGAAAGTACTACCGGCAATGTCTCAGACAGAAAAAGAAGCACTGGAAGCCGGCACCGTTTGGTGGGAAGCAGAGTTATTTAAAGGCAAGCCTGAATGGAAAAAGCTACAAAACATCGCTGATCCAAAACTGTCTGAAGCAGAACAAGCGTTCCTAGACGGCCCGGTAAACACGGTGTGTGAAATGGTCAATGATTACCAAGTCACCCATGAGCTTGCAGATTTACCGCCAGAAGTGTGGCAATACCTGAAAGATCATAAGTTCTTCGCCATGATCATCAAGAAAAAATACGGCGGTTTAGAATTCTCAGCTTACGCTCAATCTCTCGTTCTACAGAAACTAACGGGCGTTTCCAGCGTGCTGTCATCAACGGTTGGTGTACCTAACTCGTTAGGCCCAGGTGAGCTGTTGCAACACTACGGTACAGAAGAACAAAGAAACCACTACCTTCCACGCTTGGCAGAAGGTAAAGAGATCCCTTGTTTTGCCCTAACTAGCCCAGAGGCAGGCTCTGATGCTGGCTCTATCCCAGACTACGGTGTGGTATGTAAAGGCGAATGGCAAGGTGAAGAAGTTCTAGGGATGCGCCTAACTTGGAACAAGCGCTACATCACTCTCGCACCAGTTGCGACCGTACTTGGCTTGGCCTTTAAACTGCGTGACCCAGACGGCTTACTGGGTGACCAACAAGACCTTGGCATCACATGTGCCCTTATCCCAACCGATTTGAAAGGTGTGGAGATTGGTAACCGCCACTTCCCGCTTAACGTTCCTTTCCAAAATGGTCCAACTCAAGGTAACGATATTTTCGTTCCTATTGATTTCATTATTGGTGGTCAGAAAATGGCAGGCCAAGGTTGGAGAATGCTAGTTGAATGTCTGTCAGTTGGCCGTGGTATCACCCTGCCATCAAACTCAACGGGTGGTATCAAAACAGCGGCACTTGCAACGGGCGCTTACGCTCGTATCCGTCGCCAATTCAAACAACCAATTGGTCGCATGGAAGGGGTTGAAGAGCCACTAGCACGCCTCGGTGGTAATGCTTATGTCATGGATGCAGCAAGTAACCTGACCGTTGCTGGTATTGACCTTGGTGAAAAGCCTTCGGTTATCTCTGCAATCGTTAAGTATCACTGTACGCACCGTGGTCAACGCAGCATCATCGATGCAATGGACATCGTAGGTGGTAAAGGTATTTGCTTAGGTCCATCGAACTTCCTAGCTCGTGGCTACCAAGGCTCTCCAATTGCGATTACCGTTGAGGGTGCAAATATTCTGACTCGTTCGATGATCATCTATGGTCAAGGTGCAATTCGTTGTCACCCTTACGTACTTAATGAAATGGAAGCGGCTTACTCTGAAAGCAGCGATGCTCTTGATAAGTTTGACTCAGCATTAGCGGGCCATGTTAGCTTTACGCTAAGTAACCTAGTTCGTAGTTTGTGGTTTGGTTTAACTGATGGCCGAGGTTCGGACACACCAACACCAGCAAATAGCACAGATAAGCAGACAAAACGCTATTACCAACAACTGAACCGTTACAGTGCTAACCTAGCGCTACTGTCTGACATCTCAATGGCAGTACTAGGCGGCTCACTAAAACGCAGAGAGCGCCTATCTGCTCGTCTAGGTGATATCCTGAGTCAACTTTACTTAGGTTCTGCAACACTAAAACGCTTTGAGAGCGAAGGTAGCAACGCAGAAGATCTACCGCTAGTACACTGGGGTATGCAAGACAGCTTGCGTCAAACTGAAGTGGCAATTGATGAGTTCTTAGCTAACTTCCCTAACCCTGTAGTTGGCCGCCTGCTACGTGTTGTGTTGATGCCATTTGGCCGTATCCGTCGTGCACCAAACGACAAACTGGATAGCCAAGTCGCACACATCCTACAAACACCGAGTGCTACACGCTCACGAATCGGCCGTGGTCAATACTTAGCGGATACTCAGTACAACGCAGTAGGTAAGATTGAGAAAGCACTTGAGGTTATTCTTCAAGCTGAGCCGCTGTTCGACAAAGTCTGCAAAGAGACGCATCAAAAACGCGCCTTCCTACGACTTGATTTGGTCGCTCAATTAGGTCTTGAGAAAGGCATTTTGACTGAGCAAGAAGCAGCATTGTTGGAAAGTGCAGAGCAACATCGACTGTACACCATCAACGTTGATGACTTCTCGCCAGAGGAACTAGCAGCAAAGCCCCAGTATCCAGGCCAATCGATTGATAACGTAGCCTAGATTTAGCTATAAAAACAAAACGGGACTCCTATGAGTCCCGTTTTTTTATTCTAGATATGATGAACATGTCACATGTTCCGAGTGCGAGATTGAATAGCTCTCTCAAAATAACTCAATCATGCAGATGGTTACTTAGGAGCCTTAAGTTGCATCTCTGGTTGAGCTCTCTTTTTGGCAGTCACTTTACGAACCACAAACCAAATCAGTAGCCCCAATAGAATAGCAACCACGTTACCTACCCCAATAATAATCATACTGCGTTGTCTGTCTTCTTCTCGCTTCTTGAGTATCATCATCTCAGTAGCGATACGCTTTTGCTCGGCTAACGCTTCTTCTTGCAGACGGCGGGATTCCGCTAAATCAATATCTTGAACCACACTGTAAGAGTGCTCGGAAATAGGGAACGTCAATGGTCGTTGGCTAGAAGCATCGGTGGCATAAACCATTCCAGACCAGTTATAAATCCCAAGTTCACCATTATAAGGGATCTCCAAAGGCACCTTCATCGCATCGACATCCGCTTGCCCTTGCTTATACATCACGTATTCATCTGGTGCTGTATGCTCAACGTGCACCGCTAACGAACTCGGCTCTATCATTCCCTGCTCGCCAGAGACCACGATAGTATGAGGTAGGCCATCTTTGCGAGACTGGATAAAGGTGGTGGTGATAGGTGTCGGATAAACCAAAACTTCTTGTTCTTGCGCTCGTAAAAACACGCCATTGCCGGAAGTGATGCGCGCGCGGTATTTGCCCGGCTCTATATCGATAGGTAAAGATACAGTGAAGACGCCGTCCCCTGCTTTTTCATCAAGATCAACGCCATCGTCAGCAAATTCACCCATCACAACTGGGACTGGGCGCGCTTCTCTCACTAAAGATTCTTCGTTTTCGACAAATTTAGTAAACGTCACCTTGAGCTTCACTCGATCAAGGAAATCACGTAGCACCAAGGGCTTACCATCAGAGGTGAGACGGGCAGTGAATTTAATACGCTCAGTCTGGTACAGCTTGTCTGGAAATTCATTCGCATCCAAAACAAGATGAGACAGTAGCTTGATATTGTTCTTAGGAGAGACCTTCCCTACCGCTTGCCATGGGCCCGGCATCGGCTTATCAATAGAGACAATGTCCATTGAGGATTCTTCATACCAACGGACATTATCAGCATTACGCCAAGAGTAGTATTTCTTGCCATCAGGACGAACCAAAACGACAGGTTTAGAGTTATCGGCTCGATAAATTATAAAGGTAATTTGTTCTATGCTGGGATCAACTCGGAATCGGTTGTCCAATAAACTCATTACGGATTCTGTTGCCGCGTGCAAGCTAAAGCTTAACAGCAGCAAACAACCGGTGGCCAATACCCTTAACATACTTTCTCCCTACTGACGCCAGAGGCAGCTTCCGCTTTTCTCGACGAGATCTAAACGACTTTGATGCGCTTCTACTTCATCGGCCGTTGCTCGTAAAACCTTTAGGGATTTTCGACCACTTTCTACTCTTCGGATACTTTCTACGCCGCCTTCTTGCTGACCAGCATTAAATTG
The DNA here is from genome assembly GCF_013114525.1 of Vibrio sp. T3Y01. Taxonomy (NCBI): domain Bacteria; kingdom Pseudomonadati; phylum Pseudomonadota; class Gammaproteobacteria; order Vibrionales; family Vibrionaceae; genus Vibrio; species Vibrio sp. T3Y01. The sequence goes on from NZ_VTXJ01000019.1 coordinate 26,724, forward strand.
CAGTGACGTTTGTCCACCCGTCATCAATAAGTAGACGTCGGCTAGGATCTCCGCATCGAGCAAAGCGCCGTGAAGGGTACGGTGCGAGTTATCGATGCCATAACGTTCACATAAGATATCTAGGTTGTTTCTTTTACCCGGGAATATCTTTTTCGCCATGTCCAGGGTATCGGTAACTTTACAGTAATCGTCTGTCTTACCGATAGTAGGGTCCAGTTTCTCAAACTCGTAGTCCATGAAGCCGGTATCGAAGGGCGCGTTGTGAGCCACCAGCTCAGCGCCTTTGATGAAGTCGAGAAACTCTTTGTGGATGTCTTGATATTCCGGCTTATCAACCAAGAATTCATCAGTAATACCGTGAACGCCAATCGCCTCTTCTTGAATCGCACGATCTGGCTTGATGTAAACGTGGAAGTGGCGCCCAGTTAACTTACGGTTGATGATCTCTACGGCACCGATCTCAACGATGCGGTGACCCATGTAGTGAGGACCACCTTCGGTATTCATACCGGTTGTTTCGGTATCGAGTACGACGATGCGCTTGTTTTCATTCGAACTGTTTTTTTCGTTCGCGGTTTGTTCTGGAGTGCTACTGGTATTCATAAGGATAACTGTGTCAGACTATGCCGATAATGTGCTTGAGGTAATAGTATCAAATCATGACGAAACAAGTTGAAATTTTCACTGATGGTTCTTGTTTAGGCAATCCAGGGCCTGGCGGCTACGGCATCGTACTTCGCTACAAGAAAGTAGAGAAGACGCTCGCGCAAGGCTACACCCTAACGACCAACAACCGCATGGAAATGCTCGCTGCTGTTGTTGCACTGCAAACCCTAAAAGAGCCGTGTTCTGTGATTCTCACTACCGATAGCCAGTACGTTCGTCAAGGCATCACTCAGTGGATACATAACTGGAAAAAGCGTGACTGGAAAACCGCGGACAAAAAACCGGTAAAAAACGCTGATCTTTGGCAAAAACTCGATAAAGAGACAGCACGCCACACTGTCGATTGGCGCTGGGTGAAAGGACACGCAGGTCACCGAGAAAATGAAATGTGTGATGAGCTGGCGCGTACCGCTGCCGAAAACCCAACCCAAGAAGACACGGGCTATCAGCCAAGCTAGCGTTGCGAGTTAATACGGGTATTCAATAGCAAAAAGCCGACTACGAGTCGGCTTTTTCTGTTTTTAGCGGGCGCAGCGCACGAATGGAATGCAACGTACAGCGAGTATCTGTTCTAAAGCTTGCACCGACCGGAGAGAAGCGTCGTTTAAGGTGCCAGTGTGGCTTAATCGGTTTCAATGGATAGGTGCGCTTGCGAGCGACAATAAAGTATTGGCTTCCAGCAAATGAGGCGCAACCTCCCAAAGCATTTTCAAGCCAGGTCCACATCGCTTGATACTTACTCATCGGGAACAATGCATAAGTATCACAATGAATCACTTCATAGTTCAGAACGCCCAACCAGTCTTTTACACGACTTGGTGTATACATTCGCCCACTCCACGGTAAACTGTTCTTACGCCAAGGCATTAAACTGGCAAGCCCTGTGACACTGAATGGGTTAAAGCCAGTGATGATAATGTAGCCATCGTCCATCATCACTCGGTCGACTTCTCTTAATAACCGATGTGGGTCATTGCTATAATCTAATTGATGACTCAGTACCACAACATCAAAACTTTTCTCCAAAAAGGGCAAATTATAGCCATCCGCTATCACATTATGTAATGGGTTCTGGATATCTAGGTTTACTTGATGTTGAATGTTGCATGTGCAGCTAGAAATCTCACTGCTGAGACCGCCGAGCTTGAGCATATGGTAACCAAATAACTTTGGGCACCACTCATCGAGTCGAGTTTGAATTGATTCTCTCAACCAGTCCCCATTGTGCAATTGTGCCCAAGTGTAAGGACGCTCAAACTTCTTTCTGCTACGTGCTGGCTTCATCAATAATCTGTCTCACTTATTCTGTCGCACTGAAAGTGACTGGAGAACCAATAATGTTACATATCAAAAGCATACCTGCATTTAACGACAATTACATCTGGCTGATTGAAAATAGCGATCGCCGTTGTGCTGTCGTCGACCCCGGCGATGCAGCTCCAGTATTAGAGTACTTAGCACACCATGAGCTAACTTTAGATGCAATCTTGATTACGCACCACCACCACGATCACATTGGTGGCGTTCCAGAGTTAGTTAGACAATTTCCAGGTGTTGATGTTGTAGGCCCTAAGAATGAGCCTATCCCAACATTGACACACCCAGTGGATGATGGAGACCAACTGGAGCTATTCGGCGAAGTATTCTTAGTGCTTGGGCTTAGTGGGCACACGGCGGGCCATATCGGTTACGTTGGTGATGCAAAGCTATTTTGTGGCGATGTACTGTTCTCTGCGGGCTGTGGTCGTATCATGGAAGGCACTCCGCAACAGATGTTTGATGCGTTAAATAAGATTACGGCGCTTCCTCAAGAAACCGAGGTCTATTGTGCACATGAGTACACAGCAGCCAATATCGCTTTCGCGCTTGCAGTTGAGCCAGATAACCAACATTTGCAGCAATATCGCGACCAAGTGAACCGACTTCGCGCACAAAATAAGTCGACCATCCCCACAAATTTGAGACAAGAGAAGTTTGTGAACCCTTTCTTGCGTTACACCGAACCAAGTGTAGTGAAATCAGTATCTAATCGCACTGAACAGACCGATCCTTTGTCGGTATTTACCGCTTTACGTGCGTGGAAGAACGAATTTTAACAAATACAGACTTGTCACTTATAGGGAGTGGCAAGTATTATCATCGGCCGTTTATTAAAAAGGCTGTAACATGCGAGTTAAGTACAGCTGGGCTTTGGTATTACTACTATCTGGTTGCCAATTAACTCAGTCAGAGAATCCAGACCAAGCTTCCGAGCAAACCAACACATCTCCTACAAAAGTTTCTCAAGCGAACGTTTCACCTGAAGCGACCAAAGAAGAACCAAAAGTTGAAGCACCTGTCGTTACTCCACAAACACAAGAAGATGTTTGGAAACGCATTGCGATGCAACTTGAAATGGAAGTACCAGACCAAAAGAAGGTCGACTACTACCGAACATGGTATCTAAAACACCCTAGTCATCTAAAAACCGTCTCCAAGCGAGCAGAACCTTTCCTCTACTTGATCACCACCAAAATTGAAGAAAGAGACCTGCCTTTAGAACTGGCACTGTTGCCGGTTGTTGAAAGCTCGTTTGATGCATTCGCTTATTCTCACGGCAGCGCTGCTGGCCTATGGCAGTTCATTTCTGGCACTGGCGAAGCCTACGGACTAGAGCAGAACTTTTGGTACGATGGTCGCCGTGACGTTGCTGCCTCTACCGATGCGGCATTAGACTTCTTAACCGATCTTAACAAACGTTTTGATGGTAACTGGCAACACGCAATCGCTGCATACAATAGTGGCGGTGGTCGTGTAAACAGTGCTATCCGTAAGAACAAGAAGCTTGGCAAACCAATCGACTTCTTCTCACTGGACCTGCCAAAAGAGACCAGCAGCTACGTACCTAAACTGCTCGCATTGGCAGACGTGATTGCCAACCAAGAGAAGTACGGTATTGATATCCCAGCAATTCCAAACAAGCCAGTACTGACTCTAGTAAATCCAGGAGAGCAACTGGATTTAGCAATCGCAGCTAACTACGCAGGCATTCCAGTAAAAGAACTGCAAGGCTATAACCCTGCCTATAACCAGTGGGCAACGGCACCAGAAAAACACCAACAATTACTGCTTCCCCTAGACTCAGTTGAAAAATTCAACAAAGAAGTCACGGCCAACAAAGGCAAAGGCATGAAGCTAGTACGTTACAAGGTTCAATCAGGCGACAGCATCAGCGTACTGGCAAACAAATACAACACCACCAGCAAAGTGATTCGCTCAGCGAACGGTTTAACCAACAACAATATTCGTATTGGTCAACACCTACTGATCCCTACTTCGACTAAAGATGATAAGACTTACGCACTCAGCGCTTCTAACCGCCTAGCAAGCACACAGTCAAAGAGTCGCGGTCAATATAAGCTAACCCACAAAGTAAAAAGTGGTGACAGCTTATGGACCATTGCGCGTGCCAATAAGGTATCTCACCAGTCACTAGCGAAGTGGAACGGTATGGGCCCACGCGACACGTTACGAGTTGGTCAAGAGTTGGTCATTTGGAAGAACGGTTCTGACGGTGCCATCATCCGTACTATCTTCTATAGCGTAAGATCAGGTGACACAGTCAGCGGTATTGCATCAAAGTTCAAGGTAAAAAGTTCAGATGTTGTAAAATGGAACACTTTGCAGAACAAGAAATACTTACAGCCAGGACAAAAACTGAAGCTGTATGTTGATGTAACTAAGGTAAGTGTATGAACCCGTCAAGTAACCCACTCGTCATGCTGTTGGATATATTCCGTTCACCAACAGCTTGTTTCTTAGCGCTTTATCAGCGAAGTGCTTGGGGATGGCAACCCTACGTCGTATTAATGCTCAGCCCATTTTTATTTTGGGGTGCTTATTTTTCGAACGTAGATTTTGCTTGGTTAAGTGCAGAGCTATCTAAACAATTAGCTCAAACAAACCCAGACCAGTTGGCGTTACTTGATAGTAATACCCTACTCGCCAGTGAAATCATCAGCGATGTGTTTAGCCGCACGCTCACTATCGTTCTGTTGGCATTTTGGTTTAACCTTGCAACCAAACCTAGTCAACATCAGCATAGCTTTTGGCGATGGTTTGCAGCGGCATCGGTTATCATCTTCCCAGCAGTTTTAGGTGATATTGCGAGCTACGCAAGCCTAATCCTAAAGCACGGTCATGTGATGAACTACGCTGCTGACTTAAACAGCCTAAACGGCTTAATCAAGTTACCGCTTACTAATGATTGGTCACAATTTGCTAGCTCTTTACCACTGCTACTGCCTTGGTACATCGTACTTGGTTACGCTGCTGTATTAACGTGGACAGAGTTTGAGCGTGGACAAGCACTGGTAATTTCAGGCTTGCCGTGGATTGGCTATTACCTAATCTGGGCTATCTACATTTTAGTTTCGTAGATAACCGTTACTGAGTCTTATCTTTACGCTATTTAGCCTTAAAGGTGACTAACATTGGATTATGATCAGAAGCGTCCGTTATGGGCGCTTTTGCTTTTTCTACCTCTAGCCCACGATAAAACACATGGTCTAGCACTAGCCCCGTAATGAACTGAGTGCGATTATCAGGGTTAAAAGCGACCTCAGCCAAACCTACCTTTTCCAATGCTTCTTTTAATACGGTAAAGCGAGCCTCACTCCAGCTGTTAAAGTCACCAGCAAAAATAACTGGTCCACGGTACTTTTGTAGGTTGTTAGTCAAACTCTTAAGCTGAGCTTCATAATCTTCCGTACCAAAGGTAAAGTTTACGGCGTGGATGTTGATCACCGCCAACTCTTCACCATTACTCAACTTGTAACGGGACCACAGAGCAGACTTAGGCAACTGCAGCCAAGGCTCTTCATGAGTATAAGCACAAGCCTCGATAGGCAAATGAGTCGCGAGGTTGAGCACACCAGCACTTTTTTCAAATGCCTCAAACGCATTTACTCGAGTACTTCCCCATTGACCACTCGTTACCCACTGACGAAGTCCATCCGTCATGCTCGCTTCTTGTAGCAGTACTAAATCGCTTCCCGCTGTCAGCTTATTGAGTTCCGTCTGCCAGTGACTACGGTTTTGCTTATAAATATTCCACACGGTGAGACTTAAGCCGTCAGACACATCCAGCGCTTTAGGTTCAGAGTTTTGGTAGCAACTGTAGATGTCATTGCTGGTATTTGGAGAAGACGTGATTAGATTTGGTTTATTCGGGATAACAAAAATAAAGTGAAAACTTACAACGGCAAGTGTTATCAACAGCGTGATAACTATGATGGTTTTCTTGAACATACAACACCCTACCAGAAATGAAAAAGGAGCGATAAACGCTCCTTTTAGGGTAATAGTTTTTTTATACGGCGTCTTCGTCTTCTTCGCCAGTACGAATACGTACCACACGTTCAACGTCAGTAATGAAGATCTTACCATCGCCAATTTTACCAGTTTGAGCCGTCTCAATAATGGTATCAACGCACTGGTCAGCGACGTCGTCAGTAACAACAATCTCTAACTTAACTTTAGGCAAAAAGTCGACCATGTATTCTGCGCCGCGGTATAGCTCAGTATGACCTTTTTGGCGTCCGAAACCTTTAACTTCAGATACTGTCATACCCGTAATGCCTACTTCTGCAAGCGCTTCACGTACATCATCAAGTTTGAATGGCTTGATAATGGCTTCAATCTTTTTCATGTTCATCCCTTAAACTGTGCGAATGGCTCATTATCGGATAGCTATAGTAAACATTCAATGAAAAAAGCCAGAGCTTTGAGGCTCTGGCTCGAAATTTATCATCTTGTTTAATCAGCGCTTTAAGAGGGTTTTATTTAAGGCTTGCGTAGTAAGCAGCTAGATTAGCAATATCTTCATCATTCAGCATTGAAGCTTGAGCTTGCATTACAGCAGCCAAACCGCCGGTGCGCTGGCCGTTCTTATATGCGTTAATTGATGAAGCAATATATTGCTCATTTTGACCTTTAAGGTTTGGGTAACCCGGGATCACTGCGATACCGTCAGCACCGTGACATGCTGCACAGATTGCTGCTTTTGCTTGTCCTGCAGCAACATCACCTGCCAGAGCGTTACCACTCAATAGTCCAAGTCCAAGAACTAATCCTAGTGTAATTTTCTTCATTGCATATTCCATTAATTATTTTTATTAAAGTGACGGTGAATTGTGACACAAACTTTTTCTACTTGCTCCAAAGCGCTTCACAATCTTGACCTTCGTAGTTTTTATCTACGAATAAGCCTAAAACAGCGATCACTCGCTCGCCATCCATTAATATTGGCGTTCTGCGTCGTAACCAACTGGGTACTTGGTACTCTTGAAAGAGTTTTTTGAGCTTTCGACTATGGCCCCGTCCAACAGGATGCGCTGATAATCCTTCAGGATTAAAAGTCACCCGTAATGTCGTGTTATTGTTCGGTAAGTTAAATGCTTGCGAGTAGCTGTTAGGTTTACACTCAGAGCTGCCCGCAGTTAAGCTGACTTCTCCTAAGCCATCAGGCAAAGCCAAGGGTTCACCAACAGTAATATCACCTTGCCAGAGCGATACGTCTTTAGACTCTTGTACCAAGTAAAGCTTATGGTTAAAACGCCTCACTTCAACACCGTTTAACACCAATTTAGGGTTGGCATCCGCCTGAGCACACGCCACTTCATCCCAGATAAGCTGAAGTTGCTTTTGGCTCGGCATCGCTTGCTGGCAATAACCTAACCACATTCTCAACAAGCGCGCTCTTAGTAAAGCCGATTGCTCAGATAAAACCTCAATGCTCAAGCTATGGTCACCACCGAGGGCTTGCTGTAAGTGAGAAGCTAACAACTCATCGAGCAACATCTCTTGCTCGGCACAGAGCTGGGCGCTGCGACTGACCGATTCTCGAAAACTAGACCAACGCTCAGTTAGCACCGGAGTCACTTGGTGGCGAATAAAGTTACGGTCGAAACGCACGTCCTGATTACTTTCATCTTCAACCCAAGTTAACCCCAAATCGTGAGCAGATGCTTCAATCTCCGTCCGAGTCACCGATAACATAGGACGCACAATATGAGCATCTGAAAATGGCATCACTTTCGCCATGGAAGACAGCCCTTTCGGACCACTACCACGCTTTAACGCTAACAGGAAAGTCTCAACCTGATCATCGATGTGTTGACCAGTAACAAGTACATCCCCTTGCCTGATATGTTTTTCAAAAGCTTGGTAACGTGCATCTCGGGCGAGCTTTTCTATGCTTTCACCATTGTTAACATCCAACGTTACTCGCTCAATAGCTAATGGAATAGACAAAGCATCGCACCACGCTTGGCATTGCTCTGCCCAATGATCGGCATTCTCACTTAAGCCATGATGAACATGGATCGCCAGACAATCGATTTCATGAGTTTTGGTGTATTGCGCAGCCAACTCCAACAACACACGTGAATCAACCCCACCACTAAAGGCAACCACCAGCCGGTGAGGCTTGATTGCGCTTTGGTCAAATACAGAGGTAAACGTTTCGATTAAGTGAGTCATGAGGCTTAATGAACCAAGAAGGTGTTTGAAAGATAATATTTAAATAATAAAAAAGGGTTGGCACTGAGTCCAACCCTTTCATCATCTTGTTACATAAAGTCCGCCTTCGAATAAGGCAGCTTATCAGCAGTAACCGTAGCTCATTAGACGCTGGTAACGACGCTCAAGAAGCGTTTCGTTATCAAACTGCTCTAGCTCTTCTAGCTGTTTCACTAGCATGTCTTTCATGTTCTGAGCGGTTTGCACTGGATCACGGTGTGCGCCACCTAGCGGCTCAGGGATAATCTCATCGATAAGCTCAAGCTCTTTAAGACGAGGAGCAATTAGGCCCATCGCTTCAGCAGCTTGTGGTGCTTTATCTGAATCGCGCCATAGGATTGAAGCACAACCTTCTGGAGAGATTACTGAGTACGTAGAGTACTGAAGCATGTTCACGTAGTCACCAACACCAATCGCTAGTGCACCACCAGAACCGCCTTCACCCACAACGTTACAGATAACAGGAACAGAAAGACCTGCCATAACCTTAAGGTTTTTAGCGATAGCTTCAGATTGGCCACGTTCTTCAGCGCCTACACCTGGGTATGCACCAGCCGTATCGATGAAAGTAATGATAGGCATGTTGAAACGCTCAGCGGTTTCCATTAGGCGAAGTGCCTTACGGTAACCCTCTGGCTTTGGCATACCAAAGTTACGAATCACTTTCTCTTTAGTTTCGCGACCTTTCTGGTGACCAATAACCATAACAGGACGGCCATTTAGACGAGCCATACCACCCACAATTGCTTTGTCATCAGCGTAAGCGCGATCGCCCGCCATCTCTTCAAATTCTGTGAATGCATGCTCCAGGTAATCTTTTGTGTAAGGACGTTGTGGGTGACGAGCAAGTTGAGCAACCTGCCATGCACCTAAGTCGCTAAAGATTTTCTGTTTAAGCTCTAAGCTTTTTTTCTCTAGTTGTTCGATTTCTTTGTCTAGATCTACCGCTGTGTCACCACCGTGACGCGAAACGTCACGTAGCGCTTCGATTTTTGCTTCAAGTTCAGCGATAGGCTTTTCAAATTCTAGAAAGTTCAGGCTCATCTATGAATCCTTGTTGATTCAGCTCCGCATTTGCGAAGCTAAATTTTAGTTAAATTCGAGTTCTACTTGGCTATTTCCAAGCAGCTGTTTTAATTCGTCTAGTAATGTATCACTTGGCGTCACGCGCCATTCTGTGCCCAATGTTAACCGCGCTCTAGCGTCGGCACGCTGGTAGTATACATTGACTGGGACCGTTCCGGCTCTATAAGGTTCTAAGATTTGACTAAATCGTTCAAAAAATTGACCATTAATTTGGGATTCATCGATAGATATCGATACCCCACGAGCATATTTTTCACGGGCGCTTCCTAAGTCCATGACCTCGCGCGCGGACATTTTAAGCCCACCGTTGAAGTCATCAAAGCTGACCTGTCCAGAAACGACCACAATTTTGTCTTTTTCGAGCAATTCTGCGTAACGATCGAGCGCATCTGAGAACAACATCACTTCCATACGCCCAGATCGATCGTCAATGGTCATCAAACCAATTCGAGTACCGCGCTTGGTAGTCATCACCCGTGCCGCAATCACCAGGCCGGCAATCGTTAATGATTGATCACGGCGTGTTGGCGTCGCGTCTTTCAAACGGCAGCTAGTGTATTTCGCTAACTCTTTGATGTACGCGTTAACCGGGTGGCCCGTCAGGTATAAACCTAGCGTTTCACGTTCACCTTCAAGCCAAACCTTTTCAGGCCATCTCGGTACTTGGGTGTACTTGTGCTCCACTTCTTCCGGTGCATCCGTCAATACACCAAACATATCCGATTGCCCAAAGGACTCGGCATGGTGATATTGGCTTGCCGCTTTAACCGCATCAGCCAATGAAGCCATCATCGCTGCACGGTGAGGGCCTAATCTATCTAACGCACCCGATAGAATCAACTTTTCGATAACACGCTTGTTAACTTTCTTTAAATCAATACGCGCACAGAAATCGAATAAATCTTTAAAGTAACCGCCCTTGTTTCGCGCCTCAATGATCGCTTCAATCGGTCCTTCACCTACCCCTTTGATCGCACCGATGCCATAAACAATCGCACCATCGTCATCAACATTGAATCGGTAGAGGCCCGAGTTAATATCAGGTGGCAGCAGTTTTAGCTTCATGCGGAAACATTCATCAACAAGGCCGATAACCTTCTCGGTGTTATCCATATCCGCCGTCATTACCGCGGCCATAAACTCTGCTGGGTAGTGTGTTTTCAGCCAAAGTGTTTGGTAAGAAACCAGAGCGTAAGCGGCTGAGTGCGATTTGTTAAAACCGTAACCCGCAAACTTTTCTACCAAGTCAAAGATCTTCATGGCAAGTTCGCCATCAACACCGTTGGCTTCCGCACCTTCTTTGAAGGTACCACGCTGTTTAGCCATCTCTTCTGGCTTTTTCTTACCCATCGCACGACGCAGCATATCCGCGCCACCCAGCGTGTAACCCGCGAGGATCTGTGCGATCTGCATTACCTGTTCTTGGTACAGGATGATGCCGTAAGTCGGCTCTAGCGTATCTTTTAGCGATTCATGTTGCCATGTTTCATCTGGGTAAGAGACCGCTTCTCGACCGTGCTTACGGTCGATAAAGTTATCAACCATGCCTGATTGCAGCGGGCCAGGACGGAACAAGGCTACCAATGCGATGATATCTTCAAAACAGTCAGGCTGAAGACGTTTGATCAGGTCTTTCATACCACGTGATTCCAGCTGGAATACCGCAGTGGTTTCAGAGTTTTGTAATAGGTTGAACGACGCTTGGTCATCCAGAGGGATCGATTCAATACGAACCGGCTCTTTGCCTTCCTTCTTTAAACGTGGGTTCACTAGGCCCAACGCCCAATCGATGATGGTCAGAGTACGTAGACCCAAGAAGTCAAACTTAACCAAACCAGCGGTTTCAACGTCATTCTTATCGAATTGCGTTACTGGGAAATTACCTTCAGCATCGGCATAGATAGGTGCGAAGTCCGTGATCGTAGTTGGTGAGATTACAACACCACCTGCGTGTTTACCGGCGTTTCGCGTACAACCTTCAAGGATACGACACTTATCGATCAGTTCACGAACTTCCTCATCGCCATCGTAAAGCTCTGGTAATGCAGGTTCAGCAAGGAAGGCTTTCTCTAGTGTCATCCCCGGATCTGGCGGTACAAGCTTAGAAATACGGTCCACGAAGCCAAATGGGTGGCCAAGTACACGGCCTACGTCACGAATTACCGCTTTTGCTGCCATGGTACCAAAGGTGATGATCTGAGATACCGCATCACGACCATACATTTCGGCAACGTGATCAATTACTTGGTCACGCTTATCCATACAGAAGTCGATATCAAAATCGGGCATCGAGACACGTTCTGGGTTCAAGAAGCGTTCGAACAGTAGATCGTATTCAAGTGGATCAAGATCGGTGATATCCAACGCGTACGCCACCAATGAACCAGCACCCGAACCACGACCTGGGCCTACTGGCACATCGTTATCTTTAGACCACTGGATGAACTCCATTACGATCAAGAAGTAGCCGGGGAAACCCATGTTGTTAACAACTTCCAGTTCAACCTTTAGGCGCTCGTCATATTCTGGGCGGCGCTCCGCTCGCTCTTTTTCATCAGGAAAAAGGAATGCTAAACGACGCTCAAGGCCTTCTTCTGATTTTTTAATCAAGAAGTCTTCAATCGCTAAACCTTCGGTTGGGAAGTTCGGGAGGAAGTACTCACCAAGACGAACAGTGACGTTACAACGCTTAGCAATCTCAACGCTGTTTTCAAGCGCTTCTGGGATATCGGAGAACAGTTCACACATCTCTTCTTCGCTACGAAGATACTGTTGCGCGCTGTAGTTTTTTGGACGACGCGGATCGACCATGGTGTAACCATCATGGATCGCTACACGGATTTCATGGGCATCAAACAAGTCTTCAGTTAAGAACACCACTTCGTTGGTTGCTACAACCGGTAAGTCTTGTTGCTCAGCAAGTTCTAGTGCAAAGTGCAGATAAGACTCTTCATCGGCACGCCCTGTACGAATCAACTCTAAATAAAAGCGATCGGGGAAGTGAGTCTTGTAAAACTCGACACTGCTCGCGACGAGATCACGGTTACCTTTCAGCAATGCCTTACCGATCTCACCTTCTTTAGCGCCGGATAAGATGATCAATCCTTCAGCGTTTTCGATTAACCACTCTTTGTCGATCACCGGCTGATGTTGCACGTGACCACGCAAGTAAGCTTTTGAAATCAGCAAGGTAAGGTTGTTATAACCTTTGTTATCAGACGCCAACACCGTCAGTTTCGTCAGTTCATCTCCAAATTCTGGAGATTGCATGAGGAAATCAGCACCAATAATTGGCTTAACCCCACACCCATGGGCAGTACCGTAAAATTTCACCAAACCACACAGGTTAGTGAAATCGGTAAGTGCTAGGGCGGGCATACCCATTTCAGCGACTTTCTTAACTAATGGTGGCACCTTAGACAGGCCATCCACCATAGAAAAGTCACTGTGTACGCGTAGGTGAACAAATTTTGGATCTGACATTATTTTTCCTGAGTTCTAGGCTAGGGCCTAGGATTACAACTGAGTGTATTCTATTTTTTTCTGCAGCAAGTAAGCAAATTTATTCGAAGATGAACGCTTATCTGTGTAGCACTTAATCAATGCCTAAAATACGTTTTACTGGCTTAAAGCTCTTACGGTAGTGCTCGGTAACACCGTGCTTTTCAATTGCCTCGAAATGCGCCTTAGTCGGGTAACCTTTGTGTTTAGCAAAACCAAACTCCGGATGAAGCTTATCAAGCTCTTCCATCTCTTGGTCACGAACTACTTTAGCGATAATAGATGCTGCACTAATTTCAGCGACGCGCAAGTCACCTTTAACCACTGCAATACCGGCCATTGGCAATTCAGGTACACGGTTGCCATCAATCAAAGCCATATCAGGCTGAACGCTCAAACCTGCAATCGCTCGCTGCATCGCAACCATAGTCGCTTGCAGGATGTTCAACTCATCAATTTCTTGTGGGGAACAACGACCAACAGACCACGCCAGTGCTTTCTCTTTGATTTCAGGAAGCAGAGCAAGGCGCTTTTTCTCAGACAGTTTCTTTGAGTCGTTCAAGCCTTCAATGGGATTATTCGGGTCTAGGATAACTGCAGCTGTCACTACATCGCCAACCAATGGCCCACGCCCTACTTCATCGACGCCAGCAAATAGCTGGTAGCCTTGAGGGTATTCGAAAGGTGGAAGCTCTTTTTTCTCTTTTACTGCCATGACAATTCTCTTTGTAACTTTTAAGCTCGTGCCTTTGAAACTAGCACGTTATGATTCAACAAACTCTCGACCGATCAATTTCAGCACCGCGTTGGCGGCTTGTTTGTCAGCATCTTTACGGATCCAGTGATGCATTTCAGTAAAGCGTTCAAGCAGCGCACTGTTATCTGCAGATAGCATTTTGTCGACAGATGGGAACAAGAAGTCCGGGTGGCACTCTTCAAGAATATGCTCTTTCACGATCTCTTCCCCCGCCAGAATATTCGGCAGTGACACAAACTCGGTGATAGCCAGCTTCTTCACAATGTAGCCAGTCAATTTATTCACTTTGTAGCCTACAACCATTGGACGCTTAAGCAGCATGCACTCAAGAGCGACCGTGCCAGATGCCAATAGTACAGAGTCCGCTGCAGTGATCACGTTACGAGCTGTATCCTGCACAATGACAAAATCTAACTCTGGTGCTGTCGCCTTCCAAATCTCAGTAAACTGTTGCTTGCGAGTTTCATTAACAGCTGCCACCACGAAACCGATGTCTGGGTACTTTTGTTTGATACGTTTACAGGTTTCAATGAACGGTTGCGCGATAAGCTTCATTTCGCCACCACGACTGCCCGGTAGAACCGCTAACCACTGCTTGTCTTGCTCTAGGCCAAGCAGCTCTCGTGCTTCCGCTTGATTTGGCTCGAGTGGAATGGCATCTGCCAGTGTATGGCCCACAAACTCACAGGCAACGTTATATTTATCGTAGAACGCTTTTTCAAATGGTAGGAACGCCAGTACTAGGTCGGTTGCTTTATCGATCTTAAAAATACGTTTTGGACGCCATGCCCATACTGAAGGGCTAACGTAATGAACCGTTTTTATACCTGCGTTCTTAAGGTCTAGCTCTAATCTCAAATTAAAATCAGGGGCATCTATGCCTACGAACACATCTGGTGGGTTCTGAATGAAATATTTAACCAGCTCTGCTTTTACTTTTAGCAGACGAGGCAAGCGACCAAGTACTTCAACTAAGCCCATCACGGCAAGCTCTTCCATCTCAAACAAAGATTCACAGCCTAGCGCTTTCATTTTTGGCCCGCCAATACCAACAAATTCTGCATTCGGATATTGAGCTTTAATCGCTTTAATAAAACCTTCGCCAAGGGTATCGCCAGAGAGTTCTCCGACAACAATACCTACCCGCAGTGGCTCGTTGGAAACAAAGCCTGAGTTATTGGTTTGTGCTTCTTGCTGTGCCATAGTTTTCCAACTCCCTTCTCGCCTAAAACAAAAAAGATCGCCTTAAAAGTAGCGATCTTTTTTATATCAATCACACTTGGTATTAACGAATAATACCGCGCTCAGAGTTCTCTAGCATCTCTAGCATAGGAGTTACCGAAGCAAACTCTTTCGCCATTTCAACTAAAGCTGCTTTCGCTTCTTCAAGTGTTTTGCCAGAGCGGTAAAGCTCTTTGTACGCTTTTTGCAGTGCACGAATCTCTGGTTTCTCGAACCCGTTACGCTTCAGACCTACAAGGTTAAGGCCGAATGGTGCAGCGTGGTTACCTTGTGCAAGTACGTATGGCAGTACGTCTTGAACAACAGCAGAACAGCCACCAATGTAAGCATAAGCACCGATTGAACAGAATGGGTGAATCGCAGAAAGCGCCATAACACCAGCGTAATCGCCAACCGTCACGTGACCACCTAAAATAGCATTGTTACCAATGTGAGTGTGGTTACCAACAATAACGTCGTGCGCTACGTGAGCGTTAACACAAAGCAGGTTGTCATTACCGATCACTGTGGTTGCTTTATCTTGAACCGTACCACGGTGGATTTGAACCGCTTCACGAATCACGTTGCGATCGCCGATCACAACCGTTGTATCTTCGCCACCGTACTTCTTGTCTTGGTTCTCTTCACCAATCACAGCGTGTGGGAAAATGCGGTTTTCTTTGCCAATCGTGGTGTGACCTTTGATCACAACATGCGACATGATTTCTGTGTCGTCACCAATGGTTACATTACCAGCAATGTAAGTAAAAGGGCCAACCGTTACGTTTGCGCCAATCGTTACATCACCTTCGATAACTGCAGCCGGGTGAATTTTTGCTGTTTCATGAATCATATTAAAACTCTCTACGAGCACATTTAAGTTCAGCTGAACATACTACTTCGCCGTCAACTTTCGCTACGCCGTTAAATGATGCGATACCACGACGCTCTTTTAGGAATTCAACTTCGATAACCAGCTGGTCACCAGGTACTACTGGCTTACGGAATTTCGCTTTATCAACACTTGCGAAGTAGTAAAGCTCGTTACCAGAAGGTGCACCGAAAGATTTAAATGCAAGAAGGCCTGTTGCTTGCGCCATCGCTTCTAGGATCAACACACCTGGAAATACAGGAAGTTGAGGGAAGTGGCCAGTAAACTGAGGCTCGTTAACAGAAACATTCTTAATTGCAGTCAGTGTTTTTTCTTTTTCAAAGCTAGTCACACGATCAACCATTAAGAATGGGTAGCGATGAGGTAATAGTTCCTGAATTTCAGTAATGTTCATCGTTGTCTGTTCAGTAGTCAAAGTCGTATTCCTATATGTATTCTTTATTTAATTAGAAAGATTATAAACGAAAAAGACTCGCTGTACGCGAGCCTTTTATTAGAAATGCTGGAATTATGATTCCGCGCTCTTCTCGATAAGTTTTTCAACGGTTTTCAAACGCTTGTTCATTTCATCAATACGATGAACACGCGTTGCTGTTTTACGCCAATCTTTATTTGGCTGTAAAGGAATACCCGAAGAGTACATGCCTTTCTCAGTGATGCTGCGCATTACCATTCCCATACCGGTAATCGTAACGCCGTCAGTGATTTCAATGTGACCATTGATTACAGTGCCGCCACCAATAATACAGTACTTACCTATCGTCGTGCTGCCTGCGATGATAGTACCACCCGCAAGAGCAGAACCATATCCGATGTGAACGTTGTGTGCGATTTGCATTTGGTTATCAATGATAACGTTGTCTTCAATAACGGTATCATCTAACGCACCACGGTCGATCGTGGTACACGCACCGATCTCTACGCGATTACCAATGCGAACAGAACCGACTTGAGGGATCTTAACCCACTCGCCTTTCTCGTTCGCGTAGCCAAAGCCATCAGAACCAATCACAGTACTTGATTGAACCAAACAAGCTTCACCAATTACCACTTCATGATAAATGCTTACGTTAGCCCACAGCTTAGTGCCAGCGCCAATCTTGGCGTTTTTACCGATAAAGCAACCCGCACCGATGATCACATCGTTACCAAGAACAACACCAGACTCAATCACAGCGTTCGCACCAATAGACACATTTTGCCCAAGTGTTGCATCGCTCGCAATCGAAGCTGAATCAGCAATATCCGCAGCCGGTGCTGGAGTAGTATCAAGCGCTTGAGCAACCTTAGCAAAAGCAACGTAAGGGTCACTGACCACAATCACGTTAGTCTTACACAGTTCGCGCTCACTCTCTTTAACCATAATCGCTGATGCTTTACAGTCACCTAGGTGCTTGCTGTACTTAACGTTAGAAAGGAACGTAATGTTACCTTCTTGCGCTTTATCCATAGGAGCAACAGCAGAAACGGTTACAGTACCGTCTCCATGTAGCTCCCCCCCGATAATGGTTGCCAATTCGGCTAAAGTCAGTGTCTTCATAAAACTTATTTTAGTTCTTTAATTACTTTCTCAGAGATGTTGTATTCAGGCTTGCCGTATTGTAGCGCTTGAATATCAACGATCATGTCGTAGCCTTCTTTCTCTGCAACTTTCGTTACAGCATCTTGAATCACTTTGAATAGCTTCTGCTTCTCTTGTGCTTCACGACGTTGGCTTGCTTTTTCTAGAGCTTGAGCTTTGATTTTGTACTTGCTGTCTAGTTGACCAACTTCGATACGAAGCTTCTCAACTTCGTCTGGACCTAGTAGCTCGCCATCACGCTTAAGCTTTTCAATCTTAGTCTTAGCTTCCGCTTGAATACTTTGCAGCTCAGCCGCTTTGTCTTTGAACTCTTCCTGCATTTTTTGAAGAACAACTTCACGCTGAGGTAGAGCCTGGAATACTTGTGCAGTGTTTACATAACCCACTTTTTGCGCAGCTTCAGCAGCTGTTGCAAAGAAAGAAGAGCTAAGAACTACAAGGCCTAAACCTGCTGCTTTAATCATATTTTTCAAAATATTGTCCTTTAAATATTAGAAAGTTCTACCAATGGTGAATGTGAAGAATTCCTCATCATCACCTTCGTAAATTTTAATTGGTTTCGCTAGAGAGAAAACCAGTGGGCCCATCGGTGACATCCATTGAAGGGCTGCACCATAAGATGAACGGTAATTCGTTGGATCAGAGTAATCGTAGTAGTACTGGCTGCCACTGTTAGGTGCGCCACGGTCTACGAACTCGGTATCCCAAACACTTGCCATGTCGAAGAAGACACTAGTACGAATTTGGCTACGAGCTTCATCAGAAGCAAACGGCGTAGGTACGATTAGCTCTAAACTTGCCAAAGCAACCGCGTTACCACCTACTGAATCATCCGTAGCGGTGTCGTAGGTAGGGTTGTTGCCAGTGCTGCTTCCGTAAACGGCTTTCGGACCTGCCGAGTTAGAGCCAAAACCACGTAGGGTTGTAAAACCACCCGCATAGTAGTTCTCGTAGAATGGGAACAAGTTATCGTTACCATCCGTTTGACCATAACCATTACCATAGCCTAATCGGCCACGCATCAATAGTGTGAACTCATGCTTTTTGGTCAGCGGGATGTAATGTTTTACATCGTACTGCATTTTGAAGTACTGAGCATCAGAGCCAGGTACCGTCATTTTAGCGAAAGCACGTTGGTGGTTACCTTCTGTTGGGAAGAAACCACGGTTCAAATTGTTACGCGTCCAAGAAATATTGATATCGAAGTCATCAGTTAAGATGTGCTCGTCACCGTATTGGTCGATACTTCTCGCAAACTGTTCAACCTGGATATAAGTCGGTACGTTACCGATCTTGTTGTGCGTATAGCCAACACCGAACTCAATGCGGTTCAGCTCATCCATAGGGAAACCCCAGGTTAAACTCGTACCATAACTTTGGTTGGTATAGTCGACGATACCCGCTTCAGATGCTTCAAACTCGTTGTAGAAGATCTTACCGCCTAAGCTCACACCATCTAGGTTCCAGTATGGGTCACGGTAGTCTAAGCTCACGTTTTTTTGGTAATCGTTCATCATGGCACTTACGCCAACACGGTTACCGGAGCCCGCAAAGTTGTCTTGTTGAAGGCCAACTTGGAAACTCACACCAGATTCAGTACCGTAGCCGACACCAAAGTTGATACTACCTGAGTTTGCTTCTTTAACGTTGTAAACCAAATCAACTTGGTCTTCGCTGCCTGGAACACGAACGGTTTGTACATCGACAGTTTCGAAGAAACCTAGACGGTTAAGACGGCTCTTACCGGTATCAATCGATTTAGAGTTAAGCCAGCTGCCTTCCATTTGACGCATTTCACGACGTAGCACTTCATCTTTTGTCGAGTTGTTACCTGTAAAACGAATATCACGCACGTAAATACGGCTACCCGCTTCTACGTTGATAACCAGTGAAACTTCTTTG
This sequence comes from Vibrio sp. T3Y01, assembly GCF_013114525.1. Lineage (NCBI taxonomy): Bacteria > Pseudomonadati > Pseudomonadota > Gammaproteobacteria > Vibrionales > Vibrionaceae > Vibrio > Vibrio sp. T3Y01. The sequence continues at coordinate 45,891 of NZ_VTXJ01000019.1, forward strand.
GTCTCGTCATTGAACTCAGGAATCGTACGAACTTGTGGGTACGCATAACCTGATTCACCAAGAATACGTTTAACGCCTTCTTCTAGTGAAGTTACAGAAGAGCCGTTGTAAGTATCACCATCTTCAAATGGAACAAGTGCTTCAAAATCAGCTTCGCGACCAATAAGCTCACCACGGAACGACACGTCTTTAACCGTATAAGCTTCGCCTTCGTCTAGGCCGAGTGTGATGTAAACACCTTTCTTATCCGGAGAAATCGCTACCTGCGTAGAGTCAACCTTGAACTTCAAGTAACCACGGTCAAGGTAGTAAGATTTAAGCGCTTCGATATCACCAGCCAGTACTTGCTTCTGATATTTTTCATCCGCTAGGAAATTCCACCAGGCCACATCTACATTGAGATTGAAGCGGCTAAGCAGTTCAGCATCAGTAAACACTTCGTTACCGATAAAGTTAATTTGCTGAATCTTAGCGGAAACGCCTTCAGTAAATACAAATTTAAGGTCAGAACGGTTACGTGGCAGAGGTGTTACAACCGCTTTTACTGTCGCGTTGTACTTACCAACACTGTAGTAAAAGTCCTCAAGACCTTTCTCAATATTACTTAGCGTAGTACGGTCAAGAGCTTCACCCTCACGAACACCTGATGCATCTAGGTTCTGCTGAAGTTGTTCTTCTTTAATCGCTTTATTGCCCGAGAAAGAGATACTTGCGATGGTTGGTCGTTCTTTCACTTGAACAATCAATACACCTTCATCGCGAAGGACTTTAACGTCTTCAAAGTTACCCGAAGCGTACAATGCACGGATGATCTCAGAAACATCGCTTTCATCTACTTCATCGCCAATACGTACTGGCATTTTCAGTAGAGCTGCACCAAGTGCAACACGCTGTAAACCTTCGATCTTGATATCTTGAACTACAAAGTTTTGTGCTCCGTTCGCCGCCACACTGGTGGCTAATAGACTTGCGAACAGAATTTGCTTAATCGCCATACTTATTCTAATTATTCCTTGCTACTACCAATGCCTGTGAGAAACCATTCACAGACGAGTAAAATCGTTAAATATTGCCAGAGCCATTAAAGAGAAGAGGATAGCCCCTCCCACTCTGTAACCCATCTCCTGAACTTTCTCAGGGACTGGTTTACGAGTAACGGCCTCAATAGCGAAAAAGAGCAAATGTCCGCCATCAAGCATAGGCAGCGGAACCAAATTAATAATACCCAAGTTAACACTTATCAAAGCCAAAAAGCCTAAGAAGTAAACCAAACCGTAATCGGCGGTTGTACCTGCGCCTTTAGCAATTGAAATCGGGCCACTTAAGTTGTTTAAGCCAACATCACCCACGATGAGCTTCTTGAGCATAGTAAGCGTCAGACCAATGATTTGACCTGTTTTATCAAATGCTTTTCCTACAGACTCAATTACACCAAATTGTAACTCAAAGCGATAATCTTCTGGCCATTCTGCGACTTCCGGAGCAATACCCGCATAGCCGATTGTTGAACCATCAGAAAGCTCACGGCTTTTCGGTGTCATAACGAGTGCTTGCTCACCGCCATTTCTTGATACGACAACATCTAATGGTGTCATTGGGTTTGAGCGAATTAACTCAACCACTGATTGCCACTGCTCAATTGGTTGACCATCAATTTCAACAATTTGGTCGCCCGCTTCTAGCCCAGCAGAATAAGCAGCGCCATCGTCAATCACTTGAGCTAGTACTGTCGAGACCTCTGGAGAATATGGTCTAAAGCCAAGCGTTGTCATTGCAGATTCAGTTTCTGGGTTGAACGACCAGTCTGAAATATCCAACGTCAATTGCTGCTCAAAGCCGATATCGTCTTGCGAAGACACCGTTACCGTCATCGATTGATCACCAATATGCGATATCAAACCCATATTGACTGATTCCCAATCTGCGGTTTTGATTCCCGAAATAGATTTAAGTTCCATTCCAGTTTCAATTCCGGCTTGTGCAGCAATAGATTGTGGTGTTACCTCACCAATCACGGGCTTAACCGCAGGCACACCAATCAAAAATACTAACCAATATGCGAACACAGCAAAGATGAAGTTAAACGCTGGTCCAGCACCGACAATCGCGGTTCGCTTCCACAATGGCTTTTTATCAAACGCGTACTGCTGCTCATCTTCTGATAGGTCATCGACACGACCGTCGAGCATTTTTACGTAACCGCCCAGTGGAATCACGGACAAGCTGTATTCCGTACCATCGCGACCAACTTTGCTCCAGATTGATTTACCAAAACCAATCGAGAATTTTTCAACTTTTACACCGCAACGACGAGCAACCCAGAAGTGTCCAAACTCATGAACCGCGACCAGAATGCCAAGCGCTATAATAAAAGATGCGAAGTTCCACAGAATTCCACTCATGCTAGCTGCTCTTTAATAAATTGAATGGCTATTTGACGAGACATATTATCTAGCTCAAGGAGGCTTTCCAAGCTATCTAAGCCTTCAGAGTTATGTTGTTCACATACTTTGCTCATAACATGTTCGTTAATGACAGCAATATCGGTAAATTTAACCTGATTGTTCAAGAAAGCGTCGACCGCAATTTCGTTTGCTGCGTTAATCGCTGTCGTTGCATGCTGACCTAAGTAACACGCTTCAATGGCTAATTTCAAACATGGGTAACGGTTAAAGTCAGGCTCTAAGAAAGTCAGCTCACCGACTTTGGTAAAATCCAACGGCTTAACACCCGCTTCAGTACGCTCAGGGTACGACATCGTCAATGCAATAGGTGTCGCCATATCCGGTTCCCCCATTTGAGCAAGTACTGAACCATCCTTGTACTGAACCATAGAGTGGATCACAGACTGAGGGTGGATAATGACCTTTAGCTGCTCTTGAGACGCATTAAATAACCACTTCGCCTCAATGTACTCAAGACCTTTATTCATCATAGTCGCAGAGTCGACAGAGATCTTAGGCCCCATAGACCAGTTAGGGTGTGCGATAGCGCGTTCAGGAGTCACTGATTCCAGCTCAGCAACATCGGTATAACGGAAAGGACCACCAGAGCCCGTTAGTAGGATATGGTTTATACCATTGGCTTCTAAATCACAGCGACCTAGATTGGTTTGGACGTTTTGCGGCAAGCATTGGAAGATAGCATTGTGTTCACTATCTACAGGAAGAAGTTCAGCACCGTACTTTTCCACTGCATCGATAAACAGCTGTCCAGACATCACCAAGGCTTCTTTATTTGCTAGGAGAATACGCTTGCCCGCTTTGACTGCTGACATAGTAGGAAGCAGACCTGCCGCGCCAACAATCGCAGCCATCACCGTATCCACTTCACCCAATGAAGCAACCTTGCACATGCCTTCTGAGCCTGAGAGTACTTGGACGTTAGGGTGATTGATAGACAAGGTGTCAGCAAGCTGAGATGCAGCATCAGGACAAGCCATAGCAACATAGCTTGGTTGCCACTTTTCTACTAACGCCAGCATCTTTTCAACATTCGAGCCAGCAGCCAGTGCAACGACTGAATAAAGGTCTGGGTTTTGCTCAACGACTTTTAGTGTACTTGCACCAATTGAGCCAGTTGCGCCTAGGATAGTTAGATTTCGCATCACATATGACCGTAGAAATGTAATAAAGGGCAGATTCACTGCCCTTTTAATTAGAATGCTAAGTAAAGCAGAGCAAAGACAGGGAATGCAGCCGTTAAGCTATCGATTCTATCTAGTATACCACCATGACCAGGAATCAGATTACTGCTGTCTTTAACCCCAGAAACACGCTTGAACATGCTTTCAACAAGGTCACCTAGAACAGAGATAACAACGGTCACAAGCGTAATCACAATCATGTGTAGAGGGCTTGAGAATTGGATATTGAACAAGTCAGCAAAAATCCAAGCCACAATCACCGCGGTGATGATACCGCCAATCAGGCCTTCAATTGTCTTGTTCGGGCTAACGGCCGGAGCCATTTTGCGCTTACCGAAGCTCTTACCAGCAAAGTAAGCGCCACTGTCTGCAGCCCACACCAGTAGACACACAAACATCACGAGTTTTGCGCCATGGTAAGGATCCACGTCAATACCGTTAGCGCGCAAAATCACCACACTCCAAAAGAATGGCAATAAAGTTAGCACACCAAAACCATGACGAAGAAACGATGAGTCTTTCCATGCAGGCATAGACTTCGGATAAGTCACTGCCATACCGCTTGCAATTACCCACCAAATAGAACCAATCGTTAAAATGGCGTAGTGAGCACTCGATAAGTTATTTAGGCTAAATGCATCAAAAGGGATAAAAGCAAAACTTGCAGCACTTACCACAACCGTTGGAATCAACGCTAAATAACGCGATTTGCTTTCAACAAATTGAGTCCACTCCCAGTAACCCAATAGCGAGATAACCGCTAATGAAAGGATAAACGTAGGAAGTGATAACTCGAAAATTCCTAGAATAACTAGGGGAGCTAAAATCAACGCCGTAATAATTCGTTGTTTCAAACCAAAAAATCCTTATTAACTGTCCATCAGAGCTTTAATCTGCTCACCGGTGCAGCCAAAACGGCGCTCACGGTTTACAAACCAAGTCACAGCTTCTACTAAGCTGTCTTCATTAAAGTCTGGCCAGAATTGTTCAGTAAAGTACATTTCGGCGTAAGCCAACTGCCAAAGCATGAAGTTACTAATGCGGCATTCACCACTGGTACGGATCAGTAGATCAACTTCTGGAATATCCGCCATCGTCAGGTGCTGTGTAATCATAGCTTCATCAATGTCTTCTACATTAATATCGCCAGACTTTACCTGTTGAGCGATAGAAGTCATCGCTTGCTGAATATCCCACTTACCACCGTAGTTCGCAGCGATATTGATAACCATACCGGTATTGGTGCTAGTCAAAGCTTCCGCTTCTTCGATTTTCTTTTGTAGTCGATCATTGAAACGACTTTTATCACCAATAACACGAAGTTGTAGATTATTTTTATGGAGCTTTTTCACTTCACTTGAAAGCACGGAGATAAAGAGTTCCATCAAAATACCCACTTCTTCCTCTGGTCGGCGCCAGTTCTCGCTACTGAATGCGAAAAGTGTAACGGCTTTGATGCCGAGTCTGGCAGCAGAAGAGATGGTTTTGCGAACGGCTTGAACACCGTTTTTATGACCAAAGACGCGAGGCTTGCCCTGAGCTTTTGCCCAGCGACCATTACCGTCCATAATGACAGCAATGTGTTTAGGAAGAGAGTCTGTGAACGCTTGAGAATTATGCATAAAAGAGTGAATCAAATTCTAATAGTCGAACAGAGTAGCATAAAAAAACGCTGAACAGTGAGTACAGCGTTTTTCCGGAAAGAAAAGAATATGGAAAATTAAACTTCCATCAACTCTTTTTCTTTAGTTGCTAGAACTTCGTCTACGTTCTTAACCGCAGCGTCAGTTAGCTTTTGAATTTCGTCTTGTGCTTTACGATCTTCATCTTCAGAGATTTCTTTATCTTTAAGAAGTGCTTTTAGATCGCCATTCGCGTCACGACGGATGTTACGGATAGCAACACGGCCACCTTCAGCTTCGCCACGAACGATTTTAACTAGGTCTTTACGACGCTCTTCTGTTAGCGGTGGAAGTGGAACACGGATAACCGTACCCGCAGACATAGGGTTTAGACCTAGGTCAGATGTCATGATCGCTTTTTCAACTAGAGGCGTTAGCGTTTTATCAAACACTGTGATTGCTAGAGTACGTGCGTCTTCAGCAATAACGTTAGCAACTTGAGTCAAAGGCGTTGGTGCACCGTAGTACTCTACTGTAAGGCCAGAAAGTAGGCTTGGGTGTGCACGACCTGTACGAATCTTTTGCAGGCTGTTTCTTAGTGCATCAACACTTTTTTCCATGCGCTCTTGAGCGTCTTTTTTGATTTCGTTAATCACAATTTCACCTTGATTATGTTCTTTCTTCAAGAAAGCTTTTTATTTGGAGTGATAAGGATAAAGCTTACCAGAGTATAGCCCCCAGTAAGCCCGAAAAATTAGTCAGCGTCGCTGATTAATGTACCTTCAGTTTCACCCATAACCACGCGACGTAGTGCGCCTGGCTTATTCATGTTAAATACACGGATTGGCATTTTGTGATCACGTGCTAGCGTAAATGCAGCCAAGTCCATTACTTTAAGCTCTTTCTCAAGAACTGTGTTGTAAGACAAAGTATCATACAGCTCTGCGTCTGGGTTTGCTACTGGGTCAGCAGTAAATACACCATCTACTTTTGTCGCTTTTAGAACTACGTCAGCTTCGATTTCGATACCACGTAGACATGCAGCAGAGTCAGTAGTGAAGAATGGGTTACCAGTACCAGCAGAGAAGATCACAACGCGACCTTGACGTAGTTGGCTGATTGCATCTGCCCAGTTGTAATCGTCACACACGCCTTTTAGAGGAATTGCAGACATTACACGTGCGTTTACGTAAGCACGGTGCAGCGCGTCACGCATAGCAAGGCCGTTCATTACTGTTGCAAGCATACCCATGTGGTCACCAACAACGCGGTTCATGCCAGCTTCAGCAAGACCAGCACCACGGAACAAGTTACCGCCACCGATAACAACACCAACTTGAACGCCTAGTTCAACCAATTCTTTTACTTCTTGAGCCATACGATCAAGGATCGTTGGGTCAATACCAAAACCTTCTTCGCCTTGTAGCGCTTCACCGCTAAGTTTTAACAGAATACGTTGATACGCTGGTTTAGGGTTCGTAGTCATGGAGTTTACCTTCCAAAGAGTTGATGATTAACAGTCATGGATAAAAACTGAGTAAGTCAGTTTGCATTCATAACCACTAACGTTGCCTTCAAAAATAGTTCACTATTCATAAAAAGACCGCAGCATTTGCCACGGTCTTTTTTCAAACAATACGCTAAGGATTAACCTTTTTGTACCGCTGCAACTTCGTCAGCGAAGCTCATTTCAGCAGCTTTCTCGATACCTTCACCAACTTCTAGACGTACGAAGTTAGATACTGCAGCGCCTTTTTCTTTAAGGATTTCGCCAACAGTTTTCTTAGGTTCCATGATGAAAGCTTGACCTGTTAGAGAGATTTCGCCCGTGAATTTCTTCATACGGCCGATAACCATTTTCTCAGCGATCTCTTGAGGCTTGCCTTCGTTCATAGCGATTTCAACTTGAACTTCTTTCTCTTTAGCAACTACGTCTGCTGGTACGTCTTCTGGGTTAACAAACTCAGGACGAGAAGCTGCAACGTGCATAGCAACGTGCTTAAGAGTTTCAGCTTCGCCTTCACCAGCTACAACAACACCGATTTTCTCACCGTGACGGTAAGAAGCTAGTGCAGCACCTTCAACGTAAGCTACGCGACGGATGTTGATGTTTTCGCCGATTTTAGCAACTAGAGCAACGCGAGTTTCTTCGAACTGTGCTTGTAGCTCTTCTACAGAAGCTTTAGAAGCTACTGCTGCAGCTGCAACTTCTTCTGCAAACGCAGTGAAGCTAGCATCTTTTGCTACGAAGTCAGTTTGGCAGTTAACTTCAAGAAGAACAGCTACACCGTTCTCTTCTTTGATGATGATTGCGCCTTCAGCAGCAACGTTACCAGCTTTCTTAGCTGCTTTCGCTGCGCCAGATTTACGCATGTTTTCAATTGCTAGTTCGATGTCAGCGTTTGCTTCTACAAGCGCTTTCTTACATTCCATCATGCCAGCGCCAGTGCGCTCGCGAAGTTCTTTAACTAGAGCAGCAGTTACAGTTGCCATTCTCTATTCCTCGGTTGATTCGAAAATAAGGTAAAAATCAGGGGCCAAAATGAGGCCCCCGATCTAACTATAACTTAGCTTACATTTAATAAAGATTTCAAAATCTATATTAGCTAAGCCAAGCGTGATTCAGAGCCGCTATTATTCAGCTTCTACAAAACCATCTTTTTCAGCAGCTACAGCAGCAACGTCTTTGTTACGACCTTCTTTAACCGCGTCTGCAGCAGCGTTTAGGTAAAGCTGTACTGCACGGATTGCATCGTCGTTACCTGGGATAACGAAGTCAACGCCGTCTGGGTTAGAGTTAGTATCAACTACAGCGTAAACTGGGATACCTAGGTTGTTTGCTTCTTTAACTGCGATGTGTTCGTGATCAGCATCGATTACGAATAGAGCGTCTGGTAGGCCGCCCATGTTCTTGATACCACCAAGAGACTTCTCTAGCTTCTCCATTTCACGAGTGCGCATTAGAGCTTCTTTCTTAGTTAGCTTGTCGAAAGTACCGTCTTGAGCTTGCGCTTCAAGTTCTTTCAGACGCTTGATAGACTGACGAACAGTTTTGTAGTTCGTTAGCATACCGCCTAACCAGCGGTTGTTAACGTAGAACTGGTTGCTGTTTACAGCAGCTTCTTTAACAGCTTCAGATGCAGCGCGCTTAGTACCAACGAAAAGAACTTTACCTTTCTTCTCACCAACTTTAGCGATTTCTGCTAGAGCTTCGTTGAACATTGGTACAGTTTTTTCTAGGTTAATGATATGTACTTTGTTACGAGCACCAAAGATGAATGGCTTCATTTTTGGGTTCCAGTAACGAGTTTGGTGACCGAAGTGAACACCAGCTTTAAGCATATCGCGCATTGATACAGTTGCCATTTTAAAATCCTCTATGGGGTTAGGCCTCCACATCCCCCATGAATCCGACCCCTAACAACTAACCACTTTTCAGCCGTTATCTGTGTTGTTGAAGCACCCCGGAACATGTGACGGAATGTGTGTGATTTAAAGATATAAGTTAGTGGATACCAAAGCCTATTTCGCCAGTTGGAGAAAACAGTCCTGATGTCCGGCGCGCTTTATACCATATTTTGTCTATCTATGGCTAGAAAAAAATCGAAAAATGGCGACTGCTATACTGATCTCTAAAAGTAAATTTCCTCTATAAAATAGTGTCTATATCAAGCGACTTCTGCATCTGTTAGCCGAACATTATTTAATCACGTTAACAGTATCCTCCAGTATTGTACGGACATGGTAATGTTGCGCTAAATTGCTGCACTGATAGAATAGCCCCAATATGCACACTTAGGTGCTACCAAATTAAGAGATATGCAATGGCTGTAAAAATTAAAACTGCTGAAGAAATTGAAAAAATGCGCGTCGCCGGCAAACTGGCTGCTGAAATTCTAGAGATGATCGAACCTCACATCCAAGTAGGTACGACGACAGAAGAGCTAAACCAAATCTGTCATGACTACGCTCTAGAAAGAGGCGCATACTCAGCACCACTTGATTACCACGGTTTCCCTAAGTCTATCTGTACGTCTATCAACCACATCGTGTGTCACGGTATTCCGGCATCACAAGACGAAACTGGTAGCACAGGTCAATTTAAGCCTGCTGTACTTAAAGATGGCGACATCCTTAACGTAGATATCACGGTGATCATCCCTGACGACGAAAATGCAGATCTAAGCACTCGTCCTCAAGGCTACCACGGTGACACGTCTAAGATGTTCCTTGTGGGTGAAGTTTCACCAGCAAACAAGCGTCTATGTATGGTTGCTCAAGAAGCACTTTACGAAGGTATGCGCCAAGTTAAGCCAGGCGTTCAACTTGGCCAAATCGGTACCGCTATCGAGAAGTACATCAAAACAAACAACAAGAACAACCCACGTGCGAAGTTCTCTATTGTTAAAGATTACTGTGGTCACGGTATCGGTTCTGAGTTCCACGAAGATCCACAAGTCGTACACTACAAAAACAACGATCGCACAGTACTGAAAGCGGGCATGTGTTTCACTATCGAGCCAATGATCAACGCAGGCAAGTTTGGCTGCCGTCTTGATGATCAAGATAGCTGGACAGTGTACACAGCAGACAGCAAGAACTCGGCTCAATGGGAGCACACACTAGTCGTAACAGACACGGGTTGTGAAGTTCTAACACTGCGTAGCGATGATACAATTCCACGTATCATGAAAAACGCTTAGTTCACTGAGCTAAACGCATCAAACCTTTAAAATATCCTCGCATTGTCGAGGATATTTTTTTATCCGCTCAATTTCGATTTTCCACCAGCTTCTGGTAGATTGTTTAATATTCTCATTTGCTTGCACGGATAGCAGACTATGCCTTATCAATGCCCTCTTACGTTCAATGACGAACAAATTGAAATCTGCGAATTAAAAAATCAGCTCGAGATCTTCACGCAGTACCAAAAAAATGAATTTCTAAACCATCATCCTGTCACGGACTTGGTATTGCTCCGCTCTGAATACATGGACTTGTTGCTCAGACGATTATGGGAGCACTTTGGTTTTAGTAACCTGCCTCATATCTCGTTGGTTGCTGTGGGTGGCTATGGTCGTGGTGAATTACACCCGCTTTCGGACATTGATATCTTAATCGTATCTCAAAAAACACTACCACCAGCCCTCGGTGAAAAAGTCAGTCAGTTCATTACCTTACTGTGGGATTTAAGGCTCGAAGTTGGCCACGCTGTGCGTACCATTGCAGAATGTATTGATATTGGTATCGATGATCTGACCGTCGCAACCAACCTTCAAGAATCACGCTTACTATGTGGCAGTGAAGATACCTTTCAAGAACTTAAGCTGAAGATTCATTCCGATTCATTTTGGCCAAGTGAGACCTTCTACAAGGCAAAGATTCAAGAACAGAGAGAGCGTCATGCGCGCTATCACGATACCACTTACAACCTTGAACCCGACATCAAATCGACGCCAGGCGGGCTCAGGGACATCCATACTCTGAGCTGGGTTGCACGCCGCCACTTCGGTGCGACTTCTCTACTTGAAATGAGCAAGTACGGCTTCCTCACCGATGCCGAGTATCGTGAGCTCGTAGAATGCCAAGACTTCTTATGGCGCGTTCGCTTCGCACTGCATATTGAGCTGCGCCGCTACGACAATCGCCTGACGTTTGCCCATCAGGCACAAGTCGCTGAACACCTTGGCTATACGGGTGAAGGTAACCGCGGTGTCGAAATGATGATGAAGGAGTTTTATCGAACCCTTCGCCGCGTAGCAGAGCTCAACAAAATGCTACTCAAGCTATTCGACCAAGCAATCATTAATGGTGGTGAGACAGAAGAAGCTGAAATTCTCGATAATGACTTCCAACGCCGAGGCTCATTGATAGAAGCACGCAAGCCAGCCCTATTCCAGGCGAGGCCGGAAACCATTCTCGATATGTTTATCCATATCGCCAATGACTCTTCCATCGAAGGCGTTAGCCCTCCAACATTACGACAACTGCGTACGGCACGTCGCAGGCTTAACCGCTTCCTGCATACTATCCCAGAAGCGCGTGAGAAGTTTATGTCTCTGGTTCGCCACCCCAATGCATTGCACAAAGCGTTTAGCTTGATGCACAAATTGGGCGTGCTTTCAGCGTATCTACCGCAGTGGAGCCAGATCGTCGGCCAGATGCAATTCGACCTGTTCCATGTTTATACCGTGGATGAGCACAGTATTCGACTGCTCAAACACATCAATCGCTTTGGTCAAATTGAAAACCACGACAAGCACCCTATCTGTTGTGAAGTCTACCCACGAGTACAAAAGAAAGAGCTGCTGATCCTAGCCGCTATCTTCCACGACATCGGTAAAGGTCGTGGTGGTGATCACTCAGAGATTGGTGCGGTAGAAGCGTACTCTTTCTGTATTGAGCATGGCTTATCGAAACCAGAAGCCAAGCAAGTGGCATGGCTAGTACAAAACCACTTGTTAATGTCTGTTACTGCTCAACGTCGCGATATCTACGACCCAGATGTGATAACCGAATTCGCAAAAAAGGTGCGTGACGAAGAATCACTAGAGCTGCTGGTTTGCTTAACCGTCGCCGACATCTGCGCAACCAACCCAGAGCTATGGAACAGTTGGAAACGAACTCTACTCGCAGAGTTATTCCACTCAACTCAGCGTGCACTGCGTCGCGGCTTGGAAAACCCGGTCGACGTTCGAGACCGTATTCGTCACAACCAACAAATGGCATCCGCACTGCTGCGTAAAGAAGGTTTCACCGCTCGTGAGATTGAAGTGTTGTGGCAACGTTTCAAAGCCGATTACTTCTTGCGCCATACCCACAAGCAGATTGCATGGCATTGTGAACATCTACTACGCCTGGAAGATCCAAGTCAGCCTTTGGTTTTGATCAGCAAAAAAGCGACACGAGGCGGAACAGAAGTATTTGTTTACTGCAAAGACCAAGCGGCACTATTCGCCACCGTGGTTGCCGAGCTCGACAGACGTAACTTCAACGTTCATGACGCTCAGGTTATGGCGAGCAAAGATGGTCATGTTCTGGATACCTTTATCGTGCTAGACCAGCATGGAAAGGCGATTGACGAAGCAAGACATAAAGCTGTTGCAAAACATCTGACCCATGTTTTGGCAGATGGCCGTCCAACGAAGATTAAGACACGTCGCACCCCACGGAACTTACAGCACTTTAAGGTAAAAACTCTGGTTGAGTTCTTACCAACCAAGAGTAAAAAACGCACCTTGATGGAACTAAGAGCGCTTGATACTCCAGGGCTACTGGCACAAGTTGGTGCAACCTTCGCAGAGCTGGGTATTAATCTGCATGGCGCTAAAATTACTACCATTGGCGAACGTGCAGAGGATCTGTTTATTCTGACCAGTGACACAGGTGGACGACTTTCTGAAGAGCAAGAACAGGCGCTCAGAGAGAGGCTAACCGAGCATGTTTCGGAGCTTGCGCCTTAGAACACGAATGGAGCACAACTCGCTGGTTGAATAACCAAATAAGTGTGGGCAAAGATAGAGAGCGATCTTGCCCACAACTTACAATCAATTCACAGATATCAACTATCTAGCTCGTCGTTAGGCTGCTACATTGATTAAGTCAATTACATAAAAGTATTACATTCATAAACTAGAGGTCGCTTATGTATCCAAACCTCACTGGCTTAGGTATCCACGAGCCTAAACAGATTGAACGTTACTCCCTTCGCCAAGAAGCACACAAAGATATCCTGAAGATTTATTTTCGTAAGCAGAAAGGCGAGCTGTTCGCGAAAAGCGTTAAGTTTAAGTACCCACGACAAGTAAAAAGTGTGCTTGTTAGCGGTGGCAATAATCAATACAAAGAAGTAACTGAGATTAACCGCAACCTCACGCTTGTGATTGATGAGCTTAATAAAATCACCAAACCTACGCCAACCACTGAGACGGATGTAAAACAGAAGATCCTGACCGACCTACGCCATTTGGAGAAGGTTGTGTCTAGTAAGATCGCTGAGATCGAAGCGGATCTAGAAAAACTAAAATGATCCCGATGCTAGGCGACTAATGACCATCGTTAGTTGTTCTGCTTAGATTATACAGACAGTAAAAAGGGCTGATATCACTATCAGCCCTTTGTTTTAACGAACTTTTATTTAGACGACCGTGCTTGCGCATCGACTAAATTTGTATCCCACTCAAAGGCTTCAAATAACTGTAGCCAAGTTTCATCGAGGCTTGCCTTCATCACCAACTCTTCTTTAGTGAAAGGGTGGACAAAACGCAGCTCTGAAGCGTGCAGTAACAAACGGTGTGAATCCAAGTTTTCACGGAACAAGCGGTTATGCTTGCCATCACCATGCGAAGTATCACCAACAATTGGGTGTCTTAGGTGAGCCATATGACGGCGCAGCTGATGTTTACGGCCTGTCTTCGGCAACATCTCAACCAAGCAGTAGCGGCTCGTTGGAAAACGCCCTGTAGAATAGGGTACTTCCACTTTTGCCAAAGGTTCATAAGCCGTCACGGCTTCTTGTGCTTCCTTGTCCTCTTTTGCAAACTTATCTGCAATCTTGTCTAGTTCGACTTTAAGTGCGTAATCAAGCGTGTCGCCCTCTTCAATCCAGCCTCGAACAATTGCATGATAAGTCTTTTGCATCTCATGGTTAGCGAACATCGGCATCACCTCAGAAGCAACTTCACTTGAGAGTGCGAACACCAATACGCCAGAAGTCGGCCTATCTAAACGGTGCAATGGGAACACGTGTTGACCAATTTGGTCACGCAAAGTCTGCATCACAAATTGAGTCTCGTGTTTATCTAGCCATGAGCGGTGCACCAGCATTCCTGCAGGCTTATTTACCGCGACAAAGTACTCATCTTGATAAATGATCTCTAACATTAGGCGCATACCTCATCAATGCTTTGAATCGTCACTAGTAGCTCAGCTTTGTCTGCCTCATTTTTCCACACTTCACCAAAATATGGATGAATAGCAAACCCCTTAGGTAAAGGCATTTGCGCATCAATCATCGCATTAATCTTGACGATGAAGATCCACTGTAGCCACTCTTCGGGTTGCAGTGAATCGATAGCAAAAGGTTCAACGCTCGCTAGAGCTTCATCCGACGGTGCAACGCTACTCCACAGGGAGCATTGGCGCATTTGTTGTTCTAATTGTTGAAGTAATGGAGGTAACTTTGTGGCAGCTGTCATTTTTCACCAAGTTATTTATCTAGTGACCTTGAAATTGGGGCATAGAGTACCATCTATTGAGGAAAGAAAGTTAGGAGCTTATTACTATGGAAACCATTCACACGCTCACTCAGTTATTGAAGAATAGCGGTTGCCAATACGATATCTACGATCTCGGTCGTCGTATCCAGAAAATAGACAACACCTTATTCTCCGATGTTGAGCAAGGGAAACAGCCATACCCATTTCCACTTCAGAAACAAGCTCACTTAGCGATCAGCTACTGGAATGAACAGAAGCAGCCATGGATCTGGTTCTTAAAATTCAAACTGGATGAACGAGGCCTACTCAACCAAGCCGATGTAGGTAACTTTTTGAAGTTCGTATTAGAAGCGATGGGCACCCGTTTAAGCGGTGAGATCAGCGAAGAGCAACAAGAAAAGCTGTCGAACAACCCATACACCTTCAAGCCTTCTGAAGACAAAATGGCGGTATTCCATAGCCAAGTAAGAGCAGAATTAGACCTTGCTACTAGCCAATACTATGAACATGCTCAGCACTACTTCACCGGCGAGTTAGGTTGGGACAATTGGCAGACCGTTGGCCTACAAGGCATCACTGATATGTGTGCTCGTCTCGGCAGCCAACAAAACGGTGTCGCAATCCGTAAAGCCTTCAATAAGCTTCCGTCTGAGCCGCTTTACGCAACATTAGGCGCGCTTGAACACACGCAAATTAATGACAAGCTAGCCCAACGTTTACAAGAGATGGCAGAGAACGAGATCAACAGCAGTGAACCAGACCTGTTCTTATTGTCTGCGCTAGTGCGTGCCCTATCGGGTGCAGAGCCAAGCATCACCAATGCTGTGATTAACCAAGTTCTGGCGAGCCCACGTTTAAGTCACCAAGAAGTATTAATTGGTTTAGCAGGCCGAAGCTGGCACGCTCTGCAAGATCCAGCAATTGCTGAACAATTCTTGCTGCGCCTCGCACAAACGGGCAATCAAAACCTATTCAACCAGCTATTTGCTGATCTGGTGATGATTCCAGCTCTGAGAATGGTATTTTTACCTCTGTTGAACTCAAACCCATCGCCAGAATTGGCGAATGCACTCATCGAGTTACAGCAAGCAACTAAATCTCAGTAATACTTTAGCAACTAACTGATAAGCCTCAATAAAGCAGCTTATAGCTAAGGTTAAATAGGAAGAAAAAGTAAAAGGAAGTATGGATTAAATGATAGATAACTTATTGGCTATTTTGTTTCTGTGCTTCTTTTGCTTTCTGTTTTGGCAGCAGCGCAGGCAATCTGAGCTTGCGAAAGCTGCCATTGCGAGAAAGTGTAAAGAGCTCGACTTGCAGCTGTTAAGTGTTGCTTTTAGTGGTCATAAACTGAAGATGCGCCATGAACTCACGACCATTTGGCGTTGGCACACCATTTACCAATTTGAGTTTTCAGCGTTAGGGGATGACTGTTACAAAGGGAAACTGACCATGGTAGGTTTCCGTTCTATGCGGTTTGAGCTACAGCCTCATAGAATGTAACGTCGCAATAAGCGGTGTATCGATATTCATGATAGGGGCCAAACTGATCTTGTTTGGTCTCTTTAAATACAAAGCCGAGTTTTTCTAAAAGCTTAATCGATGGATTATGACCGACATTAACGGTCGCGAAAACATTGGTTAAACGCTCTTCAAAGCACACCAAATTAAAGAAAGGTTTCAGTACCTCACTAGCAAAACCTTGATTCCAATACTCTTTATCTAAGATAAAACCTAACTCGTGCTTACCTTCTTCTGATGAGATAAATACATGCCCAAGATATTCACGGGTTTGGTTATGGATAATGGCGCGGCAAAAGCCGACATTGTCTTGCAGTATCTCTTGAAATAGTTGCTTCGCAGAAGCGATAGAATGCGGCCCATTCATCTCTGCTCGATTAATCGGGCAGCAATTGAGCTTAATGAAGTCATGCTGTAGCTGTTCGGTATAAGGTACTAACAGCGTTCTTGAGGTTGCTATCGTCATAAAACACTCCTTGTGTTGA
Organism: Vibrio sp. T3Y01; assembly: GCF_013114525.1. Classification (NCBI taxonomy): domain Bacteria; kingdom Pseudomonadati; phylum Pseudomonadota; class Gammaproteobacteria; order Vibrionales; family Vibrionaceae; genus Vibrio; species Vibrio sp. T3Y01. The sequence goes on from NZ_VTXJ01000019.1 coordinate 62,383, forward strand.
CCGTTAGCAGAAAAGCAGATGTATTGCTCCTAAATAAAGAGCCTCTAGATGGGTGAAATGTCCAGATAAAGAAAAGCCCCGACACCGAAGTGTCAGGGCTAGGGTCTTACTCGCAGCAGTCCGGCTACTAATTAATGCTCCATGCATCATCCATAATAGTGGCTGTAATCCTTCAGCTCTTTCCTTTACTTCGCCGTCCTAGCGGTGTCCAATCATCCTGAAAGCTAACAATCCTAGTTAGCGCACATCACTTGTTCCGTGAGCGGTGTCCTTTACATCATCCTGATGCTAATCCAACCCTTTATCCTAAAGGTGTCCATTGTCATTCCGTTGCAGCTAACTTCCTGTTAACTGGCTGTGTCCCTACAATGTCCTTGCGCTCCATGCTTGATCACTCAATCCTAAGTAACCAAATCTTCATCCTGAAGATAACCAATTCCTTGGTGCTTTCCTGTTCCGTGTCAGAATCCTTCCGACAAGGTTTAATTTACGCGATTTAGGATTTCGGACAATAGATTTGCATCACATTTTGAATTCAACCAAGTTGTTAATTATATAAAACAATTAAAATTCAAAAACTTAACCATATGCACATCAATCTCTCTAGAGAAGTATTCGCGTTATCTCACAGCGTTTGTAAGAGATCTCTCACACGCTATAGGATGTTTTATGATTCGCTATCAGTCACCGGAGCGAGTAAAATAACCAAAGACTAAAAATGGAGGTCAACATGCTGACAAAAGATGTTTCTGAAGAGTTGAAATCCGTGCTTGAAGGACTGCAAGCACAAGGCAAAGAGCCAACCGTTGCGCTAGTAAAAGCTCGTATGAGTACATCAGTTCCCATGCCTGCCTTAATCACGACCATTAAAAGCTGGAAAAACGCGAACCGTGTTCCTAAAGTCGAAGTGGCAACACAACAAGAGCCAGAACTTGATCGCATTGGTCAACTAGAAAAACAAATCCTGGAACTTACAGCTCGCGTCGCCACGCTAGAAGCTCAGTTAACAAATAAATAGATCGACAGTTAAATAAGCTAACAGAGAAATAGAACACTATGAAGATATGGGTTGATGCGGACGCTTGTCCTAAGGTTATCCGAGAAACCATCGTACGCGCAGCTGAGCGAACCGGTGTTGAATGCACCTTCATCGCGAATCACGTTGTCCCTGTACCGAAGCGAAACAACATTCACTCTATTCAAGTGCCAAGCGGATTCGATATCGCCGACAATGAAATAGTAAAACGCACAGAGAAAGGCGATCTCGTGATTACTTCAGACATTCCTCTGGCTGACGAAGTGATCACTAAAGGCGCATTAGCTCTGAGCTCTCGTGGGGAGCTGTATACTAAAGAGACCATCAAAGCGCGCCTCAACATTCGTGACTTTATGGAAACCATGCGCTCAAGTGGCATCCAGACTGGTGGCCCAAGCACGCTTTCTCAAACCGACCGTCGTGAATTCGCCAACCACCTTGATCGACTATTAGCGAAGCGTTAATCCTTCCTTTTACCTCAAAGAGCTCCGAAAGAGCCTCTTTTGAATAACAGTAAGCACTGTGAAATTTTAATCGACCGACTCCGTTCTTGATATTTATTACAATAACGGAGTATTGATTATGGTTCGTCGTATCGCTTTAGCACTGTCCGTCACTTTAGGAAGCACTCAACTGTCCTTCGCCAATCAAGAATATGGCATCGTTGGCGGTAGCCTCACCTACGGTGAGAGTGTTTTTTCTACCAAGAGTACCCCGCAACTTGGTGCGACACCCAACCTCTTCTATTCTGGTCCTAAAGGCTTTATTGATGGCAGTTTAGCAAACTGGCAACTGCTACCTTTTGTCGGGCTATCTGGAAACTGGCGTTTCGCTGAAGTGTCAGACACCTTCGTTGACCTGCCCAACGGCATTCAAAACAGAGATGGCAATGGCGAGCTCGGGATAACGCTGGGGACCGTAGGCGCTAGGCTTACCTACTTACACGACGTAACCTCAGAGCATAACGGCTACGAAGTTCAGCTCCACTTAGGCAGAACGTTAGAAACATGGGCAAAGCCATTAACCATTACCCCCTACCTCGAAGTCGATTATCGTGACAAAAAACTCTCTAATCACCTCTACGGCATTTCTAGCCGCGAGTCTTCTGCTTCAGGGCTAAATCAGTTCGATGCAGGCGCTACCTTTGTTTATCAAGCTGGGCTCATTGGGCTCTATGAATTTACACCACGATGGATTGGTATTAGCAAAATGGAATTGACTCATCACGACTCGAACAGCCCTCTCATCCAAAGGGATGTAGGGTGGTCGCTGGAGGTTGGGTTAACCTACCGTTTTGCGGGCTTGTAACCGCTATCTTCCAATAAAGAAAAAGCCCGCACAATGTGCAGGCTTTCGGTGTAATCATAAAACAATGATTAGATTCTATGGCGTGTAGTACGTTGCTGCACCTGGGCCAACTGGTAGACCAAATACGAAAACCCACACGTAGAACATTAAGCTCCAACCCACCAAGAATACGATTGAGTATGGAAGCATAGTCGCAATCAGAGTACCGATACCTAGGTTCTTCATGTAACGAGTCGCTACAGCAAGGATAAGACCGAAGTAGCTCATCATTGGCGTAATGATGTTCGTTGTTGAGTCACCGATACGGTAAGCCGCTTGAATCGTTTCTGGTGCGTAACCAACAAGCATCAGCATTGGAACAAAGATAGGTGCTGTTACTGCCCACTGAGCAGAAGCTGAACCGATCATCAGGTTAATGAAGCCACACATTAGGATAAATGCGAAGAACAACATTGGACCTGTTAGGCCGATGTCTTGTAGGAAGCTTGCGCCCGCTACTGCGAATACTTGACCGAAGTTAGTCCACTTGAAGAAAGCAACAAACTGAGCAGCGAAGAATACAAGTACGATGTACATGCCCATAGAAGACATAGACTTAGACATTGCATCGATAACGTCGCGGTCAGTTTTCATTGTGCCGGTAACTTTACCGTAAACGAAACCAGGAACTGCGAAGAATACGAAGATGAACGCTACAATACTTTTCAGGAATGGAGAACCAGAAACCGTACCAGCTGCAGAACGCAGAACACCGTCTTCAGGAACAATTGTCCAAGCAAGAAGAGCTGATACTGCTAGAACTGCGATACCAGCTAGCTTAAGACCTTTCTTCTCCACATCTGTTAGCTTGCCCATTGTATCGTTTGATAAATCTTCAGACGCTTCTTCGTCGTTGTATTTACCCAGTTTTGGTTCAACAATCTTCTCCGTTACGAATGCACCCGTAATTGCGATGAAGAAAGTAGAAACAAACATGAAGTACCAGTTTGATTCAGGACCAACGCTGTAAGTCGGGTCGATCATTTGTGCAGCTGTTTCTGTAATACCAGAAAGCAGTGGGTCAACCGTACCGATTAGAAGGTTTGCAGAGTAACCACCAGATACACCCGCGAATGCTGCCGCTAGACCAGCAAGAGGGTGACGACCTAAAGAATGGAAAAGCATTGCTGCAAGTGGAATCAGTACCACGTAACCTAGCTCAGAAGCCGTGTTAGAAATGATACCTGCAAATACCACAGTTACAGTAACCATGCGCTTAGATGCGCCCATTACCATGCCACGCATCGCAGCAGATAGTAGACCTGAGTGCTCAGCAATCGCTACACCTAGCATTGCAACTAGCACAGTACCTAATGGCGCAAAGCCAACAAAGTTTTTAACTAAATTAGTTACGATAAGTTGTAAGCCTTCAGCATTAAGTAAGCTTACAACGTGGATCATGCCGTCAGCAGCACGACCAGGAGCACCTTCTGGACGAGGGTCCATAACAGACACTTCAAAGTATCCTGCGATACCAGAAGTCACTAAGATTGCGACACAGAAGATTGCGAAAAGAGTGATCGGGTGGGGTAATAGATTCCCCAAATACTCAACACCATCGAGAAAACGGGTAAAATAGGTTTCTTTGGCGAGTTGTTTTTTATTGAAGCTGATGAACTCATCAGTTCCCTCCTTGTAGTGATTCCTATGCAATTGTGACAAAAATGTTCAAATTGCAGGCGAAGGGTACGCGACAAAATTATCAATTAGAAATTCAAAATGTTACAAAATGTGTAACAAACGAATACATTTAACTCTATTTGAACAATTTATTAGCAAATAAAACCACATTAAACACAAAAACTAGCTTTATAGTTCACAACCATACATTCACTATTAATATAACTTACGATATAACCTCTTGATTAGTTTAAAAATAAAGTTCATCGTACGATAAACAATCACTCGGTATTTAATCAACTTGCATATGAAGGAAAAGAAAAAACGTTAAATGAATAAAGTTTGACTTTCCCCTCGTTTTTTACAGGTGTGTCACATCAAATTGACTGCTTATTTTTGAACCGCTTTGAACCTTGGGTTGGTTTTGCAGATTACATAGAGGCGCCCTCTACGCTTTACGATTTGACAATCCGGGTGACGGCTCTTGGCACTTTTAAGTGATTTTACAACCTTCATCTATTTAGCTCCCTTACCCAATTGACCAAAGCGGCGAGTAAAGTTCGCCACACGACCTTCTTTATGTAGCACTCTCTGTTTTCCGGTATAGAAAGGATGAGACTTTGAAGACACTTCGATAGTGAAGTAAGGGTAAGTATTGCCATCTTCCCATTCGATCGTACGGTCCGTTTTCAAGGTTGAACCTATCAAGAAGTATTCATCAACACTGGTGTCATGAAAAACCACAGTGCGGTAATCAGGATGGATATTTGGTTTCATCTGTTTTCCCCTAAATTATTATTTGATACGTTATAACATTACAAATGATAATTATTATCAAAAGAAAAACAAGTCGTTTTATGATATTTTCCGACCATAAATCGTAATTAGAGACCTTCTACCTATGTACTCCATTGAGCCTATTGGCTTTATAGAATCTCCCTATAAAGAGAAGTTCGCGGTACCAAGGCAGCCTAGGTTGGTGCCAACATCAACCTCTAAAGTAAAGCTTGTTGACGCGGCAAACTGCCTAGAGTCGGTTCGCAACATCGAACAATTCAGCCATGTGTGGCTCTTATTTCTGTTCGACAAAAACCTTGAAGCGGGCTGGAAGCCGACGGTGAGACCACCTCGACTGGGTGGTAATGAACGTATTGGAGTTTTTGCGTCTCGTGCCACATTTAGACCCAACGGAATTGGCATGTCAGCGGTGGAGTTAAAAGGCGTATCTCAAGATAAAGGGCAAACTTGGCTAGACCTTGGCAGTGTCGATTTAGTCGACGGAACACCAATTATCGACATCAAGCCTTACATCCCCTACTCCGATTCCATTCCGGACGCACAGGGAGGGTTTGCAGCCGAAGAGCCAGAGGTGTTAGAGGTTAACTTTTCACAGCAGGCACAAAGCAAACTGGCACAGCACCCAGAGGCGCGCCATATTATTCAAGTGATCAAAGAGGTATTAGGCCAAGATCCTCGCCCTGCCTATAAGAAAGGCAAGCCAGACAACAAGGAATATGCGGTAAATTTGTTCGATCTTAACGTGAAATTCGTTGTTGAGGCGTTTTTCATCAATGTAACTGACATTGAACGCTTTTGAGATCCCAAATAGGCTGATATTATATGCGGCTATATCGGATTTACTGCTGCCAATAGCGGCAGTAAATTTACTTTTATTAATGATGAAACGGATACCATAGAATGCGTACCAGTAACTATCTTCTTTCTACTCTGAAAGAGACTCCAAACGACGCAGAAGTTATCAGCCACCAGCTGATGCTACGTGCAGGTATGATCCGTAAGCTAGCTTCAGGTTTATACACTTGGCTACCTACCGGTCTGCGTGTGCTGCGTAAAGTCGAAAACATCGTTCGCCAAGAGATCGATAATGCAGGTGCAGTTGAGACTTTAATGCCCGTAGTGCAGCCGTTTGAGCTATGGGAAGAGACTGGTCGTAGCGAAAAAATGGGCCCAGAACTACTGCGCTTTACTGACCGCCATTCTCGTCCGTTTGTTCTTAGCCCAACAGCTGAAGAAGTAATCACGAGCCTAGTTCGTAACGAAGTTAACTCGTACAAACAACTGCCGCTAAACCTATACCAGATTCAAACGAAATTCCGTGATGAGCGTCGTCCACGTTTCGGCGTGATGCGTGCTCGTGAATTCTCTATGATGGATGCGTACAGCTTCGATATCGACAAAGAAGGCCTAGAAAAGTCTTACCAAGCGATGCACGATGCTTACTGTAATGCATTCGACCGCATGGGTCTTGAGTACCGTCCAGTACTAGCAGACTCAGGCGCTATCGGTGGTAGTGGTTCTCAAGAGTTCCACGTACTCGCTGAAAGCGGCGAAGACCTAATCGCATTCTCTACAGAATCTGATTACGCAGCAAACATCGAGAAAGCGGAAGCACTAGCTCCAACTGAAGAAGCTGCTGCACCAACTCAAGAGATGGAACTGGTTGATACTCCAAACGCGAAAACTATCGCAGAATTGGTAGAGCAACACGGTCTAGCAATCGAGAAAACCGTTAAGACTCTATTCGTTAAAGCTTCTGATGAAGTAGATGCAGACATCATTGCTCTAATCATCCGTGGCGACCACGAACTGAACGAAGTGAAAGCGGAAAACCTTCCACAAGTTGCTTCTCCACTAGAGATGGCTTCTGAAGAAGAAATTCGTGCACTCGTTGGCGCTGGTCCAGGTTCACTTGGTCCTGTAGGCCTAGAGCTACCATTCATCGTTGACCGCTCTGTTGCTGTAATGAGCGACTTTGGCGCTGGTGCAAACGTAGATGGTAAGCACTACTTCGGTATCAACTGGGGTCGTGACGTTGAGCTTGCTCAAGTAGAAGACCTACGTAACGTAATCGAAGGCGACCTAAGCCCATGTGGTAAAGGTACACTTCAGCTTAAACGTGGTATCGAAGTTGGTCATATCTTCCAACTAGGTAACGTTTATTCACAAGCGATGAACTGTGGCGTGCTTGGTCCTGACGGTAAGAACGTTATCCTTGAGATGGGTTGTTACGGTATCGGTGTATCACGTGTTGTTGCTTCTGCAATCGAGCAGAACCATGACAAATACGGCATCATCTGGCCGGATGCACTAGCACCTTTCCAAGTTGCTATCGTTCCTATGAACATGCACAAGTCTGAAGAAGTTAAAGAAGCGGCTGAGAAGCTATATGCTGAACTAACAGCTATGGGTATCGAAGTACTATTCGATGACCGTAAAGAGCGTCCAGGCGTAATGTTCTCTGACATCGAGCTAATTGGTATCCCTCACACTATCGTGATCGGCGACCGCTCAATGAAAGAAGGTAACTTCGAGTACAAGAACCGTCGTGCTGGTACTAAAGAAGCGGTTGCTATCGATTCAATCGTTGAACACGTTACTTCTCAATTTGCTAAATAAGCAAACTCAGCAAAGTAAGTGATCTTGCAAAGCAAATAATAGAAGGCTGCCATCTGGCGGCCTTTTTTATTTCCCCTCTTCACCTTCACTCACTCTCTCATTTCTCGATAAAGTAAATAACGTAAGTTAATCCCCGGTTCATCTTTAAATACGTATATTGGATTCATCAACTCATTAGACGCGTTTACCATTGGAGGTATCGATGGATCTTAAAAGCCTACTTAACCAAGCACTTAAGTCAGACCTTGTTAAACAAGGCACTCAGAAACTCTCACAAAGCTCATCTGGCCTAAGCGGTCTTACACAAGGCAGTAAAGGCAGCAGCAAAAGTACACTTGGTGCATTAGGTGCAGGAGCAGTTGGTGGCGGGTTGCTAGGAGCTCTCATGGGCTCAAAGAAAACCAAGAAGATTGGCAAGAAGGCCGTGGGTATTGGTGGAGCAGCTGCGCTTGGTGCATTGGCATACAAGGTATATAACGATTACCAAGCTAAACAAGGCACTCCGGACTCATCTCCGCAAGCCACTTTCAATGAGCAGGATACTTGTCATAACCTGCTGATTCTACGTTCGATGATTGCAGCTTCTAAAGCGGACGGTCATGTCGATGAGCAAGAGATGGCTAAAATTGAACAAGCCGTCGAAAACATGGGCGCGGATTATCAGCTGACTAAGTTAGTGTCTGAAGAGCTGCACAAACCGCTCGATCCGAGCGAAATTGCTCAACTCGCAAGCTCACCGCAACAAGCCAGTGAGATCTACTTAGCCTCTTTGATTGTGGCCGACGAGCAGAACTTCATGGAAAAAGCTTATCTCAAAGAGCTCGCCAAGCAACTCAACCTTGCAGATGAAGTGAAATACCAACTTGAGCAGCAAGTCACGGGCTAGTCGACCAATCATTGGTTAACTGGTCACCTAATAAAGTGACAAACTGAAGCGTAATAAAATGAGATATTGAGCAAGGACAAACTAACTCTGATCTTCGTCAGATCCACTTTGTTTTTGCTTATCTCTATGTGTATATTGAGAGCAGTTATCATTTGGTTAGGTATAAAAATGAAAGTATACGATTGTTGTGATTTGGTACGTGAACTGTACTCTCAAATTGGTAGTGGCGACCAAGGCTACATCCCTCAAGCGATCACCTGCGCAGTAAAAACATTAAACGACCTTGCAGCAGATGAATCTCTTCCTAAAGAAGCTCGCGAACGCGCAGCATTTGCAGCTGCTAACCTACTTATTTCAGATTTCGAGGACTAATATGAACCTCGCTAATTTTGCAAAGATGGATCCTGTTATGTTGATGAGCATCGTCAACATGAAGCTACGTGACGACTTCGGCGGAGACTTGGACCGAGTGGTTAACTTCTACGAAATCGACAAAGCAGCCTTAATCGCTAAACTTGCCTCTGCGGGTTTTGAATACCTGCCAGAAGCAAAACAGTTTAGATAATGGTGTAAATTCAGATTGATAGACAAAGGCCAACTCGATGTTGGTCTTTTTTATTGGTGTAAGTTTCAACCAACATAGCCGGCAGAATATAAATTATCTCCTCCTTACTCTCTTTTTATATCTTAGACTCTAAGAACGCGCCTTGAATCGTAGCGTGTAGTTGTATAGGCTACCTCAAATAGCATATAAAAACTCATCACCCAACTTGATGATAGTGAAGGATTAACAATGAAAAGACTCGGACTTTTGGCAGTGTTCGCTGCAACGCTTACTGCGGGTTGCGCTTCAAATACTCAGCAAGACAATTTTCGTGAAGCCTCTTTTGAGCTGTGTAATACCGAAGTCGATATTTACTCTGTAAGCCACGATGAGAGAGTACGTATCGTCTGTTCTGATGGCTCTAAATTCGCTTTGAACAGCGAAGATACACTAGAAGTAATGCGTGACATCAACATCGACTACTGCGATGGCGAAGGCTTAGGTAAGTTTAATGAAAGCCGTCATTACTACTCGTTCAAGTGTAAATCAGGTACCCTACTTAGCATCAAAAAGTAGAACCAACACAAACAACAAATACAAAGGGTTAATGTGAAAGCATTAGCCCTTTTTAATACCCGCTTCTCTCGATTCTCATCAGCTGACCATCAGATACAAAAAAGGCTCCCAACAGGAGCCTTTAAAATCATCATTTTTCAATCAAATAGCTTTAGTTCAAGGAAAAGACATAGAGTTTTCAGCCCCCTTCCCTAAAACAAAAAGGCCCCAAAAGGGACCTTTAAAAGCATTTTTCAAAGTAGATGAGCGAAATTCAAGGAGCTCACACGGAGTTTGCGCTAGCAAATGAGTATGTGCGACACAGAAATTCGTTCGCGCTCTAAGCATTTCTATACCAATAAAAAAGGGACTCTATGAGTCCCTTTAAAAGTGTTTTTCAAAGTAGTTGTTTGAAATTCTAGGACAGCACGCGGAGCTTACGAATGTAAGTGAGCATGCTCGACAACCAAGTTCAAATTACTACGAAGAAAAAATTAAGCGTAAACTGGTAGACGCTTACAGATCTCTAGCACTTTTGCTTTAGTCGCTTCGATAACAGACTCATCACCCATGTTATCTAGGATGTCACAGATCCAACCTGCTAGCTCTTTCGCGTCTGCTTCTGAGAAACCGCGACGAGTGATAGAAGGAGAACCGATACGGATACCTGACGTTACAAACGGGCTGCGAGGGTCGTTTGGTACTGAGTTCTTGTTTACTGTGATGTTTGCTGCACCTAGTGCTGCGTCTGCTTCTTTACCTGTGATGTCTTTGTTGATTAGGTCAACTAGGAACAGGTGGTTCTCTGTAGAACCTGAAACGATGTTGTAACCACGCTCAAGGAATTCAGCAACCATTGCTTTTGCGTTAGCAACTACGCGTGCTTGGTATTCTTTGAACTCTGGCTCTAGAGCTTCTTTGAACGCTACTGCTTTACCAGCGATAACGTGCATTAGAGGACCACCTTGGCCGCCTGGGAATACTGCTGAGTTCAGCTTCTTGTAAAGGTCTTCGCCTTCGTTAGAAAGGATTAGACCGCCACGTGGGCCTGCTAGCGTTTTGTGCGTTGTTGTTGTAACAACGTGCGCGTGTGGAACTGGGTTCGGGTAAACACCTGCCGCGATTAGACCAGCTACGTGAGCCATATCTACGAATAGGTAAGCACCTACTTTGTCAGCGATTTCACGCATGCGCTTCCAATCACAGATTTGAGAGTAAGCAGAGAAACCACCGATGATCATCTTAGGTTTGTTCTCGATAGCCAGCTTTTCCATCTCTTCGTAATCGATTTGGCCTGCTTCGTCGATACCGTAAGGGATGATGTTGTAAAGCTTACCAGAGAAGTTTACTGGAGAACCGTGAGTTAGGTGACCACCGTGCGCTAGGCTCATACCTAGAACTGTGTCGCCTGCGTTCAGTAGCGCCATGTATACAGCGTTGTTTGCTTGAGAACCTGAGTGAGGCTGTACGTTCGCGTACTCGGCACCAAACAGCTCACATGCACGTTCAATTGCTAGAGTTTCAACTTTGTCTACGTACTCACAACCACCGTAGTAACGCTTGCCTGGGTAGCCTTCAGCGTATTTGTTTGTTAGCTGAGAACCTTGAGCTTCCATTACACGTGGGCTTGTGTAGTTTTCTGAAGCGATAAGTTCGATGTGCTCTTCCTGACGAAGAGTTTCTTCTTGGATAGCTGCGAATAGATCCGCATCGTAATCAGCAATGTTCATGTCACGCTTAAGCATCTGTATCTCCTGACTCAGATTGTACTGAAAGTTTCAAAAAAACCACACAACGACCGAAAGCAAACGTTTCCGTCACCGTTTTGATGTGACGCATTCTACATAATTTGATCTAGGTCATAAAGAGCTAATTGCAATTTTATCATGCAGTTTTTTCATAATCACAAATAAGATTCATCATGGTTATTGGGCTTATCCAACCAAAGATGTTCCTTACTGTCAATTTTACGATTTACACCCTGTAAAACGCAGATTACATAGGTTTACCTTAATTTTGCCCCTCTAGCTACCGAAAGCTTAAGTTTTTCTCTACTATGCACGCCTTTATTGATTAGGTAATTATTAAAACGATGGAAAAACACTCACGTAAAGAAGATTGGATTGCAGTCCTGACGGGCACGTTTTTAGTAGCGTTAGGCGTCTTCTTTTTACAGTCTGCGCACCTGCTTACCGGTGGTACTACTGGTTTGGCTCTACTGTTGAGTCAATTTTTACCTGTAACCTTCGGTATTCTATACTTTGTCGCTAACTGTCCATTCTATCTATTGGCGTGGAAACGTTTTGGTCGCAGCTTTGCGATCAGCAGTGCGATTTCCGGCGCTTTAGTGTCTGTGTTTGCCGATCATTTATACTTGGTTATTTCGCTCGAAGTTCATAATGAGATCTACTGTGCAGTAGCCGGTGGTTTATTGATGGGCTTGGGTATGCTGATTCTATTCCGTCATCGTTCGAGCTTAGGCGGCTTCAACGTCTTGTGTCTATTTATTCAAGATCGCTACGGCATCTCAGTGGGTAAAACTCAAATGGCGATCGACGCGTGTATTCTGTTTGCCTCATTCTTCTTTGTATCGCCTTGGGTGATTGCAGTGTCAGTGCTAGGTACAGCAGTATTGAATATCGTACTAGCGATGAATCATAAGCCCACACGCTACTCGGTGAACTACGCGTCTTAACACTAGCTATCCAATCAATGAATTACTAGCTGTTTTTCATAACGAAAACAGCTAGTATTTAGCTTTTATAAGCTACCCCTCTTTCGTTATGCAAGATTACCTCTCCAGCGCCAAAGACACTCAAACCTCGATCTTCATTGAAGGTTTAGAATTCAACCCAATAACACGTGTCTTGAGTTGCAACGAGCAGGTCATCGATTTAGAGCCTCGTTCTATCGAGTTACTTGAGCTATTTCTCACGAGCGTCGGAGAGCCATTAGCGGCAGAGCAAATTATCTCGGCAGTTTGGCAAAGTAATTTCATCTCCAAAAACGTACTCACCAACCGAATCAGCACACTTCGCTCGGTACTACAAAAACACTTGCCTGAGAGCGACGCTACCAAGATTTTGGTCACTTACCCCCGCAAAGGCTACTTTCTTAGCCCTAGCTCGGTCAGCTTATCTAATGCAGCAGCAGAAACAGTTTTGGAAACAGAACAACCGAAAGCGCGAAAGACTCCGACGCTAGTGACCTCTGTTCTCCTGTTAACGACTCTGGTGTTACTGATCACTACAGCAAGCTTGGGTTACATGTTATGGCATTCGTCGAACCATGCCTCTGAGGTTGAACGTGAACAGAGGTTAATTCCTAAGGTTGAGCTGCTACTCAATCGCATCGATGCGGTCGGTGACAATGCAAGACATTATCGCAAGATGGTTAAAGCTCTGTTGCTTCAACAACAAATTGAGTACGCCTATACCGATTTAGCCAACCAAGATGCCCCAAGTTACTTCCTAGACCCGATAGATAGCTCTCCTTTCTTCCCTGGTGCAAAGAACATGCGCACCAGTGACTATCTGCTTAATATTCAGCTGAAGGACCAAGAGGTCGACAAACGACTCGCAGCCAAGGTCAGCCTTATCTACCCGAGCTCAGGTAAGCTTGCCTTTCGTGGCGTTTATTCTATTGAGATAGACAATCTCAGCGAGAGCTTGATGGAGATTAACCAAGAACTTGCGAGCTACTTTGCTCTGCCTGCTCCGCTCTATCCGGAATGGTCTGTCGACAATCACGCATTAAGTGCTCTATTGAATGGCACGACTATCGATCTTGAGAACGTACCACTCAACGTGATGACCTCAACGCTGATCGCTCGCCAGCTAGCGCTATTTGAGACAGATCACCAGCGACTGATTCGATTTACTAGCCTAGTGCAAACCCACTTTAAGTTGATTCCAGACGAACTTAAGCTGTGGCTGGGGATTATTCACTTCAAGTTGAGAGATCTGCAAACTTCGAAGGAATTCTTAACCAACACCGCCGGAAACTCGACTATCGAAAATGCTCTGGTTTATATGGTGGTATCTCACATCGCTTATAAGCAAGGAGACATGGATAAGTTTCGCCTCAACTACATGGAGTCTTTGGTTGCCTTACTACGAGTCGTTCCATCGGAAGAACTGTTTGCGCGCTTATCCAAGCCAGAGTCAAAATCGACCTGCCTTCAGCCTTGGAAAAATCTAAAACTCAGTGTCAAAGAGCCGCTGATCATCAAGCAGTGGGAAAATCTGATGCTAAATTACTGTACCGCTGTCGGGCATCAACTATCGGACTAAACAATATAAAACCATTAATAACAGCAACTTAAATATAAATTAAGGTTTCATGTGTCTTCGTTTTTTGCCCTATAAACCCTCATATCAATAGCATTCCTAAAAACATCCGACCGCTCACGGTCAACAACATTATTAGGAATGCTTCACATGAAAAAAACCATGACGCTGCTTGCGACTTCTCTTTTTGCTCTTTATGGCTGTGGCGGCGGAGGCGGCTCTTCTTCTGGTTCAACCAATGGCAATAAAGGCCCAAGCAATCAAGTCGATTACCCAATCAATGACTCTCAATTCGCGCCTCAAACAAGCACAGCATTGAAATACGCATTTACCAAAGATGGTGAAAATGAAGGCTCGATGACGATGAACTTCACGCCGTTAAGTGGTGAGCTCGTCATTGCAGGTTTAGAATCAGAGTCAGGCAATGAAGCGGAAATTCAAGTTATCAACGACCTGATCAATTACGGCATCACCGAGTTTTATGTCTCTGAAGACATCATGACGAATGCTGAAGGCACACAAGAAGACGGCAGCATTTATTTTGCAGGTCCTGACCGTGGGTTACACGAAATCACCAATGCTTACTTCATTGGTAGCCAATACATCACAAGAATGATGTACAGCAGCCCACTGTTCCGTTTGAAAGGAACAGACGTAAAAGAGAGCAACCCAATTATTGATATCAGCGAAGAAACCATTTCACTGCAGATCACGCTTGATGGAGAAGCCGTCGCGAATATGTTGAGTGACTTTGAGGATCACCAGTGGGTGCAATCACTGCCAACTGATGCGTCATGCCAAGTTACTTGGCAGCAAGAAATCAATGAAACAGGTGTACGTAAAAGCTTCACTGTTTCGGGTAAATCGATCGAAGCTGCGAATCTTACGGAGAAAAACACTTACTACATTGGCTGTGTCGGTATGGATTCAGCAGAGTTTGGTACATCGTCTGAGCGCTGGTTCAACCCAACGATTGGCCTGATTGAGCAGATTGAATTGATGTCAGTGGAACAATCCACCATTGAGGAATCAGCAGCTAAGCTGACAGCAATAGAAAAAGCCTAGTGATACTAACTGCAGCACACTGATGTAAAAAAGGCTTTGGGGAGCAATCCAAAGCCTTGTTGGTAAGCTTATGACCTACTGGGGTACTAAAGATCATGAGCTTTATTTTGTGTTTAGATATACCTTAATAAAGTGACCTGGCTAGCTAGCCCTCAATCAACAAAATACGAGTCTCGTAAGGGCGCAATACTTGATGATGCGATGTTACTGAGCCATCTGTCTCTTGATAGTTAGAAAGCAAGCACTTGGCATTCGTCATATCAAAACGCTCAGGTAAAGTACATTCCGACCCTTCACCATAATAGTTATTAATACACAGTAGAGTCTGCTCTTCACTCTCACGAGAATACGCAAATACCGATGGGTGCTCAGGTAGCAAATCTTGATAACTACCATGAGTAATCACAGGCACTTCTTTACGAAGTTCAATCAAACTCTTGTAGAAATAAAACACCGAGTCTGTGTCTTCCAGTGCTTGCTCTGCATTGATCTCAGGGTAGTTGTTCGCAACATCCAGCCATGGCTGAGCTTTTGAAAAGCCCGCATATGCTTCGCTATTCCATTGCATCGGTGTACGAGAGTTATCACGAGACTTCTGCGCTAGAATCGCCATCATATCTTTATGCTCCACACCATCGCGATTGACCATGATGTCGTACATGTTAGTACTCTCTACATCACGATACTGGCTAATTTCGGTATAACCTGGATTCGTCATACCAATCTCTTCACCTTGATAGATATAAGGCGTGCCTTGCATCATATGGACAGACGCCGCCAGCATTTTAGCCGACTCAACACGGTAGTTCTTATCATCACCTAAACGGCTCACCACTCGCGGTTGGTCATGGTTACACCAAAACAGCGCGCCCCAACCTTTTCCATTTAAGCCTGTTTGCCAATGGTTGAAGATCGATTTGAGTTGCAAGAAATCAAATGGTGCATTAGTCCACTTCTCACCATTGGTGTAATCCACTTTAAGATGGTGGAAGTTAAACACCATCGATAACTCACTGTTATCAATGTTTGAGTACTGCTGGCAATGCTCGAGTGTCGTCGAAGACATCTCACCAACCGTCACGCTGCCATATTTCTTGAATACCGCTTCGCTGATCTCTTTTAGATACTCATGCACACGTGGGCCGTCGGTGTAAAAACGGCGACCATCACCGATATCGTCATTAGGGAAATCTTGCTGCTTTGAAATCAGGTTAATCACGTCTAAGCGGAAACCGTCGACGCCCTTCTCAGCCCAGAAGCTGATAACGTCTTTCACTTCTTCACGAACGACCGGATTCTCCCAGTTCAGGTCGGCTTGCTCTTTGGCAAACAGGTGAAGGTAATATTGACCAGTCGCCTCATCGAGTTCCCACGCATTGCCACCGAACTTAGACTGCCAGTTAGTTGGAGCTTGACCATCTACTGGATCTTTCCAGATATAATAATCGCGGTAAGGGCTGTTTTTGTCGCCCAAAGCAGATTGGAACCATACATGCTCAGTGGAGGTATGGTTAACCACAATATCCATCACGATACGAATACCACGCTGATGTGCTTCAGCCAGCAATAAGTCGAAGTCTTCCATAGTGCCGAATTGAGGGTTAATCGCGTAGTAATCTGAAATATCGTAGCCGTTATCAATCATTGGCGATGCGTAAACCGGAGTTAACCAAATTGCATCGACACTCAAGTGTTTGAGGTAATCCAGTTTCGAAATGATCCCTTTGATATCACCAGTTCCTTTGCTTCCACTGTCACAAAAGCTCTTTGGGTAGATTTGATAGATGGTTGCGGTTTTCCACCAGCTTTCATCATGTTCAGTCATCGCCATCTCTAACACTCACTTACCAAAAATATAAATTAAAATCACCATGTGAATCATGGTCGAATAGCCGTTATAACTAAAATAAAAAGCTATAACTAAGAGAAAAAGCGATGACTCAATTGAAGTCATCGCTTATAAAATGCGTTACGCGTTTGCGGTTTCGAGCTCACCTTTTGACTGTGCGCGCTTGTAGAAGAACAGCGTCAAGGTTACAGGTAATACAATCGCCACCAGCATCGCAATTAAGTAAACAGACCAATATTGCGGTTGAATAGATAAGATGCCCGGCAAGCCACCAACCCCGATACCATTCGCCATCACACCGGCACTACCACAGATTGCAGCCGCAGCGGCACTGCCGATCATTGCGCTCAGCATTGGGAATTTGTATTTCAAGTTGATGCCGTACATCGCAGGCTCTGTCACACCTAAGTAGGCAGAGATTGCTGCTGGAACCGAGATGTCTCGTTCACCTTCGCGTTTACTTAAGATAATGATGCCAACAACCGCTGAAGCTTGTGCAATATTAGATAGCGCAATCAAAGGCCAGATTGGCGTACCGCCTAAATCTTGCATCAACTGCAAATCGACGGCGTTGGTTGTGTGGTGAATACCCGTAATAACCAAAGGTGCGTAAAGGAAGCCAAATACCACTGAACCAAGAATCGCGAAATCACCTGTCATGGCCGCTTTCGCTGCGAATGCGACGCCATCACCCAGCATACGACCGAATGGACCAATGAAAGCGTGCGCTAGAATCACAGACAAAATGATCGATACAAATGGCACAACCACAAGGTACAAGTAAGCAGGCACGATGCGCTTAAGGTTGGTTTCAATGAATGCCAGAGCCACACCCGCTAGCATCGCAGGTATCACCTGAGCCTGATAACCGACTTTCTCGATCACGAACAAGCCAAAGTCCCACACCTCAGGTACCGATTTACCTATCATGTAAGCGTTCATCAGCTGCGGCGACACTAAGGTCACACCGAGCGTGATACCCAAAATAGGGGTTCCGCCGAGCTTCTTAACCGTCGCCCAACACACACCAACCGGTAGGAAGAAGAAAATCGCTTCGCCAATCAGCCACAAGAAAGAGTGAACGGTTGCCCAGAATTGGCTGATTTCAACTAAGGTTTTGCCGTCGAACATGCGAATGTCGCCAATCACATTACGGAAACCAAGAATCAAACCACCAGTAATAATAGCAGGCAGCAGTGGTACAAAAATTTCGGCTAAATGGGAGATACCACGTTCAAGGAAGTTCATGTTCTGACGAGCGGCTAGCTTCGCTTCATCTTTTGATGAGGCCTCTTTACCCGTTTGCTCAATCAGAAGTGCGTACACTTCATCAACTTCGGTGCCAATAACTACTTGGAATTGACCTGCGTTGGTAAAGCAGCCTTTAACTAGCTTGAGCTTTTCTAGTTCTGCTTTATTTGCTTGTTCTGTCTCATTCAATACAAAACGCAGACGAGTCAGACAATGGCTGACACTCGCAATATTTTCTTTGCCGCCGACTAACTCGATAAGACGCGTAATGTCTTGCTTCGCTATCTTACTCATACTACCCCACCCCGGTTTCATTCAATGAATCATCTAAACCATTCAGTCACAATCACTCAGGCTTAGATTTATGGGAACATTCCCAAAACTGGTTATTATAATGCCTAGCTGAATGATAAATTAAAATGGGAACAGTCCCATTAATTGAAAGAGATCACACTCTAATTTTAATCTAAGCGGTTCAATTTCGCTTAATTGAGTGGATTATTGAATTGGTGATTGAGTGTGATGAGAGATCTCTGTATTACCTAAAAGCTGAGATATCAATAAATTAGCTGCCAACTTGCCTGCAGATTGATAGCCAGGATCAATACTAAATACGCGAGGAAACAAGAAAGAGAGAAGATCGTTACCACCAACGCCAGTCACCACCACATCTTCGCGTTGTCGCTCTTGCAGGCGCTTGATTACACCAAGAGCTAATGTGTCACTGGCGCAGACAATCGCTTGGGTTGTAGGAGTCAGTACCTCATCCACTAACTGATAAGCGCTTTCATGATGAAGTTGACCTGTACGATAATTCGCAATCACCCCACTGTTCTCGCACCAATCTAGATAAGCCTTGAGACGAAGTTCACCGGTTGATTTATCGCTAGGATCGACACCAATAAATCCAACATCGGAGATCCCCTGATCCGACAGATGCGCTAACGCACTGTTGATCACCTGTTGGTTGTCATAGTTAATAGACGTTACGTTTTCAGTATCCAACGCAATCACCACAGCTTTGTGCCCCCAAGCTTCGATAGCAGGGATGTCACAATCCGTAAAGCCAAACACAATGATGCCATCCACATTGCGACGCTTTAGAACCTGAAGGTGTTCATTGGCTTTGTCTCTGTCGAGTTGGCTTTCCATGATCACTACATCGTAATCTGCTAGATACAACTCAGCTAGCATAGTACTTACCGCTTTGTTTTCAGAGGGAGAGTCCAAACGAGAGATGATCACGCCGATGACTTTTTGGCTGCCACCACGCATTGATTGCGCAGACTTTGAAGGCGTGTACCCAGATTCTTGAATTACTCTTTCCACCCTTTCACGGGTTTCAGGTTTGACTTTAGGATCATTGGTCAGAACGCGAGATACGGTTGACTTACCAACACCGGACAGCTTAGCAATATCGAGAATAGTGAGTTTTTTGCTCATAAAAAGTCTAACGTTAAAGGGAGGAAAATAAGCAGTGAGGGCATAATCCCTCACTTAACTGTTTGTAAATCTTAGTCGTTAACTATGACTTACTTTCGGCAGTTTCGATAGACCACACGGCCAAGTTCTAGACGTGCGTTGTCACCTTTAGTACGTAAAGTGACGCTGTTGATAAGCTCCGCAGTACCATCATCTAAGATGTATTTGGTGCCAGAACCTGCTGCCACTTGAGTCAGACGGTATTCATTTTCAGGTAAACGTAATACCGCTTTCTCATTATCAAGGTAAGCCACTTCAAATGAAACGCCAGACTCACATTGATAAGTCACGAATTGATTGTCCGATGCAGCACTATCCGGCGCTGCTGATTTAGAGCACCCCACTAATGCTACCGTACATAGAGATGCTACCAACATAGCTTTCATACTTCGTTCCTCATCTTTATACCGGTAAAGGTCGTGACATGTCTTAGCCTTTCAGGAAAGCAGGCACGTCCGCAATGCTATCAAGGACAACGCTTGCCAAAGCTTCACCCTTTTCAGTGATTGGTTTACCGGTTCTTACCAATACCTTAGTGCCAACACCTGCCGCTTCTGCAGCCATCATGTCTTCAGCTTTATCGCCGATCATTACGGAGTTAGCCATATCAATCTTTAGAAAGTCACGTGCGGAAATGAACATGCCAGGCTTTGGCTTACGGCAATCACAATCTTGCTTGTAGTCACCAATACCGTGTTCAGCATGGTGAGGGCAGTAATAAATGCCATCCAGCTCAACGCCATTATCGACAAAGTTCCAATCCATCCACTGCGTTAAAGAGAGAAAACGGTCTTCACTAAACATGCCGCGAGCAATACCAGACTGGTTAGTCACAAGCACCAATAAATAACCCATATCTTTAAACGCTTTCGCCGCTTCAAACACACCATCGATGTATTCAAAGTCATGCTCATCATGTACATAGCCGTGATCAACATTAATCACACCATCACGATCTAAAAAAACAGCAGGTTTAGACAAAATTTTGTTCTCTATCAACTCTCTATTAATCATTAATTATTACACGCTTTATTTGCTTCATCACTATCTATTTAGTTTTGCGTTCGTTAACGATTTGTTTCCATCTTAGCAATACAATCGACGTTTAGCCGTCTAGACGTAAAAATATCTATTGACTTAGATCACGGAACACCATAGCATCATCTGTAAATCGAGCGAGCTATCGACATATTATTCTGTTCTACCTGCACGGGTTTCTCTATGATTAAAGTGAATCAAGTCAATAAGGTTTTTTATCAAGGCACTAAAGAAATCAATGCCTTAATTGATATCAACCTCCACATTCCTCAAGGTCAAATCTTTGGAGTCATAGGCTCTTCAGGTGCAGGCAAAAGTACCCTAATCCGCTGTGTAAATATGTTGGAAGCCCCGACTTCGGGTGAAGTGATTGTTGATGGTATCGACCTAACAAAACTCAGCAAATCAGAGCTTAGCGAAGCGCGCCGTAACATCGGCATGATTTTCCAGCACTTCAACCTGCTGTCTTCTCGTACTGTATTTAACAATGTAGCACTTCCTCTAGAGCTAGCCGGTAAAGATAAAGCGGTTATCGAAGCGAAAGTCAGTGAGCTACTTGAACTGGTTGGCCTTGCAGACAAGCGTGATACTTACCCTGCAAACCTAAGTGGTGGTCAAAAGCAACGTGTCGCGATTGCTCGTGCACTGGCATCAGACCCGAAAGTACTGCTGTGTGATGAAGCGACCAGCGCTCTGGATCCTGCAACCACTCAATCGATCCTTGAACTGTTGCGTGAAATCAACCGTAAGCTACACATTACTATCCTGCTTATTACGCATGAAATGGATGTGGTTAAGAGCATCTGTCACGAAGTAGCGATCATCGGTGGTGGTGAATTGGTAGAGAAAGGCACGGTTGGCGACATCTTTGCGCATCCTAAGACTGAGTTAGCGCATCAATTTATTCGTTCAACCTTAGATCTAACGATCCCTGAAGATTACCAAGCACGCTTGCAAGAAACTCGAGTCGATGGCAGTTACCCTCTGGTACGCCTTGAGTTCACAGGTGCAACCGTTGATGCTCCACTAATGACGCAAATCGCTCGTAAATTTACTATCGATGTCAGCATTCTAAGCTCTGACCTTGATTACGCCGGTGGTGTGAAGTTCGGCATGATGGTGGCTGAACTGTTCGGCAACGAATCAGATGATAATGCTGCTATCCAATTCCTACGCGATAACAATGTAAAAGTAGAGGTGCTTGGTTATGTCCTTTAGTTTCAACGAGATTGCTGACTGGATCAGCCTTAACGGTAACCTTCTATTAGAAGCAACGGGCGAAACACTTTACATGGTAGCTGTCGCTGGCATCGTTGGCTTTGCTGTCGGTATTCCCCTAGGCGTGATTCTACACACCACCAAAAAAGGCGGCTTGCTAGAAAACACCAAGCTTAACCAAATTCTTGGCGCGGTAGTCAACGTGGGCCGTTCAGTGCCTTTCTTAGTATTGATGGTAGCGATTATCCCACTGACCAAGATGCTGATTGGCACCTTTATCGGTACAACAGCGGCGATTGTTCCACTAACCATTGGTGCAATCCCATTTGTTGCTCGTCTTATCGAAAGTGCACTGCTTGAAGTACCAACGGGCCTAGTTGAAGCAGCGCAATCAATGGGCGCGACACCAACACAAATCATTAGCAAAGTTCTGCTTCCTGAAGCACTACCGACTATTATCAACTCAGTAACCATCACACTCGTTACCCTAGTGAGCTACTCAGCAATGGCAGGCACGGTTGGTGGCGGTGGCCTAGGTGATGTGGCGATTCGTTACGGATTCCACCGTTACGATGTGACCATCATGGCTGTAACAGTAGTGATGTTGATTGTGCTTGTACAAATTATTCAATCAATCGGTGATTCATTAGTTCGCCGCGTTGACCACAGATAAAGACTCAGCGTTAAAACGCACGCTAACTAAGACAAGAGTCGTCTGAACCAAATTAAATAGATTTATTAAAAGGAGATTATTATGAAATTTAGCCTTAAAGGTTTACTAACTATCGCAGCGGCAGCTTCAGCGCTAGTTCTAGCAGGTTGTGGTGATAAAGAAGTTGATACGTCTAAAGTAAAAGTAGGCGTAATGGCAGGTGCTGAAGCTCAGGTTGCAGAAGTTGCAGCTAAAGTAGCGAAAGAGAAGTACGGCCTAGACGTTGAACTGGTTACTTTTACTGATTACGTAACACCAAACGCAGCACTAGATGACGGTTCTATCGACATCAACGCATTCCAACATGCACCATACCTAGATCAGCAAGTAGCTGACCGTGGTTACAAACTGACAATCGCTGGTAACACGTTTGTTTACCCAATTGCGGGTTACTCGAAAGAAGTGAAATCGGTAGACGAAATCCAAGATGGCGCGCGCATCGCTGTACCAAACGATCCGACAAACCTAGGTCGTTCTCTACTGCTTCTTGAGCAACAAGGTCTACTTGAGCTTCGTGAAGGTGCAGGTCTTCTTGCAACAGTTCGTGACATCGTTAAGAACCCGAAAAACCTAACGATTGTTGAGCTAGACGCAGCACAACTGCCACGTTCTCTTGATGACGTAGCGCTTTCTATCATCAACACAACTTACGCGAGCTCTATCAACCTGACTCCACAAAAAGATGGCGTATTCGTTGAAGACAAAGATTCTCCATACGTGAACCTAATTGTATCTCGTGAAGAGAACCTAAACGCTGAAAACGTACAAAACTTCGTTAAAGCTTACCAAACTGAAGAAGTGTACAACGCGGCATCTGACATCTTCCAAGGTGGCGTAGTTAAAGGTTGGTAATCACCTAAACTGCAGCATCATATAGATACCCGAAGGGGCTGACATTATGTCAGCCCCTTTTTTATTGCTCGCAGTTAATTCGAGAGGCTCGGCTTACCACCAAGCTTCTACTTGCATACCGACACTCATTTCACTGCTTTTACCTTCACCGAAAGCATTGTCGTTTTCTGCATCATTCAGGTATGTCGCAAAGATACGGAACTCAGGACGAGACCAGAAACCCACTTGCGGTACCCAAGCCTGAGCCACGGTAAACTTACCACCCGCGCCGTCTTGGTTATCAATGGTCTCCACAAAGCCACCAATTTCAAGGATGGTACGCATGCGCTTGTCCCACTTATAAAGCGGGCGAATCACGGCACTGAACGACTCATCATCACTGTTGTTCGCACCCACACCGGATGATGCGGCATAACGCACCGTGTGACCAAATTCGATATTCTCACCGATTTCTAGTACGCCCCAGTTAATCAATCGAAAGCCATCCGCATCATTATTGTTGGCATCACGAACGATACCCTTACCAGACCCAAAGGTCGTCATCTGCTCAGCATAACCAGAATTAGCAACTTGAAGAATGGTCTTGTTGAAACCACCTACTAAATTCTGATTTAAGCTGGCGGTCAGCATCACACTATCATCCGCATCCACCGTTTGACCCTGCTTTTCATTGGCGAAGTTCATATCAATACCAACCTCAAGATCCGCATTGTTCCACAATGGAATACCTGCATAGCGTATATCAGCAATCATGGCTGTGGTTTCTTTGCCATCAAACACATCACCTGTCACCGTATCTTGAATCAATGCCACCGATAATTTACCTGGTCCCATATTGATATGTTCAACACCGGCACCAATACCACTTACATCCCAGTAGTAATTATCAACAATGTGTACATCATGGCGTTGGTAGTAGCGCTCACCCGCCCAAATACCAATGTCTTTATCTTCAAAAAGTCCTACCGCTTGAACATTAAGTTGAACCACATCAACGCTTTTATCCGCCGCGTTCTCATCTTGGCCTTGCCAGTACGACAACATGGAATCAACTAAAAATGAAACGTCGTCCTCAGCATACACCTCTTTCTTAAAGCCAAACTCACCATATAGGTCATTTTCGTTGCCGAGTCGGCCAACTTTACTCACCTCCCACTTGCTGTTTGAGCCGCCTTCATTACTAAGGCCAACGCCGCCCCGCATGTAGCCATTGAACTCCAATGGCGTGGTTTCATCAGCGTATAAATTAGGTGTCAGTAACGCAGTAGAGAGTGCAGCAGCAATAGGTAACAGTTTCATCGTCCATTCCTTTCAGATCTAGAATCAGGTTATTATTTATTAATGGGAACATTCCCATGGGATCGATCCCATTTATATTGAGAGGAATATAAATTGAAAGAGAACTGATCAATTACTGTGATCAAGTTAACTATTGAAATCAGAAAAAGTTGATGGGTGTAGGATTAGTCTGATGAATACTTCGGGATAAAAATGGAGGCATAAAGCACAAAATGGGTCTAGTTGAGAACAGATAAGAGAATAAAACAGAGAGTCAGGGAAAGAGAAAAATGGATAAATCAAACAGGTATCGAAGCATCTGATTGATACCTCGACACCTAAACTTGACGATTAAATAAGCTCAGCTGGATTACTTAAGTTGATCCCAAGATATATTTGATACCAGACGGCAGTCATCACACTTGAAATAGAAAATATCGTGGATCGGCGCATCTAGCAGCCATTCACCGCCACATTGCGGGCATTTACGCTCTTTTTCATCTTTCAAACTCGTGCCGCCCACACGGTACAAGTAATAGTAAGTGGGGATCTTAGTCAGATATTCGATGCGCCCTCTCAAACCCCAACCACGCTTAAACAATACGCTTTTGGTATCGCTGATTTCCGTCAAGGTTGCGTGTTCAGCTCGACAGCCACCACCCATTTGTACTTCATCACAGGCTTGCCATTCAGTCTGCCATTTCAGCACAGCTTTATGGTCGCCATTAAAGGTCGGTGGATTACGGTATAGTGGGATCGGCAACAAGCTATCACCACTGCGCAGCGGTGAGCAGGTGTGCACAAAGGTGGTGTACAGCACTTGCCAACTTGGCGCTTCATCTTCAGCCACTTCTTCTGAGTTCAAATCTCGACCCAGCAAACGCATTTTCGGAGTAAGCAGGCTCGCATTAGACAGACGATCCAAGCACACTTTTACGAAATCTGAGTGGTTACGCGGGTGCAAGCTATCTTGCTCCGGGCACACAACGCGAACATAAAATTCACCGTCACCCATCACGATAGGAAACTCACGGCCGAGCACTTGTCCGTTATAACGAAGTGCATCCATTAAGCCATTCACCGCCTTGTCGACAGCGCTTACCGTTGTGTTATCAAAACACTCAAATTGAAGTTCTAGTACGTACATCTATTTATACCGCTGGTTGTAACTTTTCTAAAAACTCAGCCAATGTCTCAGCAAGTACATCACGATGTTTGGTGCCTAAGCGCTCTAAAATCACGTTGCCAGTTAAGTTACAGATAGAGATAACATCCAGCTCAGCATCAGTTGCTGCGATAAAAACCGTCGGTTTCAGCTTTAGGCGACGCTGCGTTACCAAGTGACCTAGAATGTTTTCTTGCAGGCATTCGAAGTCTTCATCACTCCAAATTTGCAGAAGGGTCAGCTCATTACCGTCAAATGTCGCATTCATATCTGCGCTGTATTGAGCACCGTAGAAGGTTTTGATGTCTTCATGCAGTGTTAGCTCAATGCCCGTTTCTACGTTAGTAAAATCAGCAAATTGCTCACGTGGATAGTGTTTCCATAACACGGCGTCACCGCTCTTTTCTTCTACGCATGGCGATACGATGTCCACCAACTCCTCATTGCGAGGTAAGCTTTGGTGTTGCTGTTGCCACGCGTCAACGTATCGTTGACTAAAAGAAACCAGTGCGTCTTGAGCACGTTGAGTCATGAAAATCTCCTAAACACATAATAATAAATAGAATCTGAGCCTCTCCTTGCCGAATAAGCTTATCTAATAAGCGATGACTTAATGACAGGGTAAAGGGGATTCAGTAAAATCGACCCCATTCTAATCGAATTTGAAACGAAAGTATGAGCAAATATTCTGACGCAAAAGAACTAGCGGGTTTAACGCTGGGCCAAAAAACTGAGTACTCTAACCAATACGATGCAAGTTTATTGCAACCAGTACCGCGTAGCCTGAATCGTGATGATCTCGCGCTAAACGGCGAATTGCCTTTTGTTGGTCATGATATTTGGACCATGTACGAGCTTTCGTGGCTGAACACAAATGGCCTACCACAAGTGGCGGTGGGTGAAGTTTTCATCCCAGCAACTAGCCCAAATTTAATTGAATCAAAATCTTTCAAGCTATACCTGAACAGCTACAACCAGACTCAATTCGACAACTGGGAACAAGTGACTGAGCGCTTAACGCAAGACCTATCGGCATGTGCAGGCGAAGCTGTGATCGTGAATGTTAACTCGGTAACCGACTACACCAACCAACCTATCGTGACGATGGAAGGCGAATGTATCGATAACCAAGATATTCAAATCACTAGCTACGACTTTGAAGCGTCACTGCTTGAAGGTGCTGCTGGCGAGCAAGAGGTGGAAGAAACACTGCACAGCCATCTATTAAAATCGAACTGCTTGATCACCAATCAACCAGACTGGGGCAGCGTTGAGATCGCATATTCAGGCAAGCAAATTGACCGTGAAGCCCTGCTGCGCTATTTAGTTTCTTTCCGTGAGCACAACGAATTCCACGAACAATGTGTTGAGCGTATCTTCACTGATATCATGAAATACTGCGCGCCTTCGAAGTTAACTGTGTTTGCACGTTACACGCGTCGTGGTGGTCTAGATATCAACCCATACCGTTCAACAGAGCAAGATAGACCAAACCACAATAAGCGTATGGCTCGCCAATAATAGGCAAACCACACACTTATTTGGCACCTACCTAATCTTTAAAGGACATTGAAATGCGTTGGTTATACGTTGTTAGCCTATTTATTTTAAGCTTGAGCACCTCGGTGAATGCGTCGGTCTATTCCTCGGCGCTACTCAACGAAGCCAATAACTTGGTTGAGATTGAACCAAGCCAAGCAAAACAAATGGCCAACAGCTACCTGACGCTTCGTGTCCTTTCTGATCAGCGCGAGAAAAGCCCTTCGGCGATTTCGCGCGAAGAGACAGACTCCTCGATCCGTACTCCTAACAGCAGTATCGATGCCTACAAGATTTTAGCGAAAGCAGAGTACAACCTTGGCAATATTCGTATTGCGATTAAGCACATCGAAAAAGCTTCTGAGCTCGCTAAAACCTATAAGCTCGACTATCTAAAGGTGGATCTTGAGATCTTAAAAGTTCGTTTAATATGGCTCAATGATAAAAAATCCGACAAAGCCAATACTGCGCTAGAGAATATAGAAGCTAACCTAGAGTCAGTAAGTAAAACCTTGCGCTTAACCGAAGGCATCACCTACCGCTTAATCATGTTGAAAGCTGACATCGCGTCATACGACAACAAGGTAGATGAAGCGGAAAAGTTCTACCAAGAAGCCAAGAATTACCTCGATCAACGCTACTCCGAAAAAGTATCCATCGACTACCACATCGCAGTCGGTGAATTTTACCTGAACCACAAAGAGTACAATCACGCGCTGTCCGAATTATTATATGGCTACTGGAAATCAGTGGAAGGCAACCTAAGTGCACGGTTAGCGAAAGTAAACCGCCTACTGGCCCAACTGTTCTTTGAGCGCCAAGTGTTAGATAAAGCACTAGAACATCTATCTCAAGCTGCTGATTTTTATGACAACTTTGAAAACTCCCCAGTATTAGCACAAGTGCTTAAGAAAATGGGTGATGTGTACTTCTACCAAGGCAAATACAACCTTGCCCTAGTGCATTTCTTCAACGTACTGGATCATGAAAGTACTGACCGAGATATCTACCAAGTCATCGATATTCGTTTAAGCTTATCAGCGACTTACCTACGCCTTTATAATTACCCTCTAGCAGAACAGTACCTCACCCGTGCCCTTGAACTGCTAGAGTATACCGATATTCCAAAGCTGGAAGGACGTGCTGCGCTCCTATCCGCTGGGCTGGCTTACCACCTTCAAGAGAGTGAAGATGTGATCAAGCATGCGACACGCGCGCTTGAGATCTCACGCCAAGTCGAGAACTCACGCTTATCACAACGCTCATACTACTTGCTCTCTTTGGGTTACGAACAAGCAGGTCGCCCTCAACAGGCACTCGCTAATCTCAAACAGTACAACAGCCTAGTCTCTTTAGAGCAGCAAAAACTCAACCGTGTTGGCGAAGATGCATTCCGCCAACAGAAAGAGTTTGCCGAGCAGACCTTACACTACGCAGGACAAGCTCAAGAGCTAGAGAAATACAAACTTGAACATCGCAAGTTCCAGAAGATCGCGTTCGCACTATTCCTATTCAGCATTGTGTTGTTCTTCTTTGTGTTACGCCGAGGCTACATTATTCAAACCTTGGCCAAAGAGGTGGATTCACTGCGCACCGACCTCTTTACGCACTCGCGTTCGAAACTGCCGAACCTAAGAATGCTCAACGCCAAACTGTCGAACTCTTTAGAGCAAACCAGCCAAACCTTTGAACAATGGCAGATGGGTGAATTGATTCATGAACCATTGAATGACCGTCTGCGCTTCGTGATGATTGATTTGCCTTTCCTACGCAATATGTACACACAGAACGGCTATAAAGCAGGTCTAGAGCTTGAAGATTCGTTCGGTGAGTTCCTCAAGTCGAAACTGGAAGGTCCATCTCGCGTCTACCACTTCTCGGATGCCAACCTGCTCTATATAGAACCGAATTCAGATCGTGATTCATCGCCTGAAGCCATGTTCAGAAAGGTTCAATCTTGGGTGAATGAATTCGAGACTGAACGCAATATCAATCGCACGGTTCGCATGGGCATCGCTGACTACCCATTCTTGCCACGCGCGTACACTGCGATTAACGATCAAGAGTTATTAGATGTGCTACTGATGTCGACAAATCTGGCGCGTGAGATAAGTCTCAAAGAGCGCAGCAGCCAATGGGTATACCTCAAAGCTATCGACAACGCACCGGCTGCGAGCCTTGCAACCGGTAACATAAGAGAAGCGTGTAAACATGCGATTAATCAAGGGTTAATAAAGATACAATCCTCGTATCAGAATGAGGACAACATCAAAAAAATGCTAAAAGATGACTGATTTGCGAGCGGTTAAGACTTGCAACTCGTGACCTTATTTTTAGTTTTGTTATTATCGATGTAACGGAATTTCATCAAAATGATCGAGATCGATCTACGCGGCGCTAATTAATACATCTATGGGCATTCTTGAAAAAGACATTCAGGCGCAACTCCACCAGCTGAAATTTCAGTTGGAGCAAGTTCGTTTGACGCAAAGAGACACCTCGTTCAAATTTATTCGCGAACAGAAAGTTCTAAAGCGAATCGTCACATCTTTAAGTGACGCGTGCGTTGGCAGTAATAGCCATTTAGATGAAAACCTCATTGCCCTTAGGGAAGAGCTAGAAAAACAGAAAGACATTAGCTCGATGATCCCAAAGCTGGCAGTACTAGAAAGGATGCTGAAGCAGAAAACCTTGGCTATGGATAAACAGAACGGATATCTGGACGATAGCATTAAGCACAGTGGGGAAACGCTGCAACGCATAACCGGCCTTCCAGCACAGCTTAAACGCGACCTACGAAACTTACTTAGCTTCTCCGAATGCAATGGTAGTCAGAAAGTCGACCATGCAATAAAACTGCTCGGTATTTATGAGCGTGCCATAAAGATCATGGCGAATAACTCACGCTCTCAGTTCGCCGACACTGCACACAGCCCAGAACAAGAACTCCTTTCTGATCTATCAAACGAATTACAACATCTGATTACCGAACTCGATTTTGAGGGCGAATCAGGTGATGTGCTGACCGATATTCGCGCAAAGCTATTGCTTGGTGTTTCTACACAAAACCTGCTTGAGCTGACACTTCAGATCCTCAAGCTAGTGATTGAAGGCACCACACTAGAGCGTAAAAAATCTGAGCAGTTTATCGACCAACTCAACGCGTCACTCGCATCGAGCATAAAAACCGCAGACCAGAATACCGATCAAAGTCAGAGCTACTTTGAGCACCGCCAAGGCCTCAACTCTGAGCTCACTGAGCTGGTGAGCAAAAGCCAAAGCTCAGTTGAGAGAGCGAAGGATATTGATAGCTTAAAACAGTCGATCAATCCTCTACTCAGTGAAATCGCCTCTCTATCTGAAAGGTTGAATCACGCCGAGCAAAAAGAGCAAGCACTGATCGAACGAATGAGCTACGGAAAAACTCAGCTCGATTCCCTATATGAAGTGACTCAAGATTACCGTAAGCGTTTAGAAGATCAGGCTCAGCGTATGCTGCTTGACCCTCTAACAAAGGTGTACAACCGTACCGCGTTTACCGATCGTTTAGAGCTTGAGTACCGCCGTTGGATTCGCGCACAACACTCGCTACGTGTAGTACTGCTTGATATCGACAATTTCAAATCGATCAACGACAGCTTTGGTTACACTGCGGGCGATAAAGCCCTAAAGATCATCGCAAGAACCATCACCAAAGAAGCCAGCACTACCGATACCGTAGCGCGTTTTTCTGGTGAAGAATTTATCTTATTGCTACCAGAACAAACCGATGAATCTTGCCATCAGGTGATTCAAAACATTCAAACTCAGGTAAGCCGTTTACCATTTAAGTTCCGTGACCAACAAATCACCATCACCTTATGTGCAGCCAGCACTCAATTCAAAGAGTCAGATACGCCAGAAGAAGTGTTAGAGCGACTCAATAAAACATTAAATAAAGCAAAACATCGTGGAACCAACCAACTTGTTTGGAACTAAGCAGCCCTAGATTTAATTTATTTCATTTTTTCAAATACTTATCACATACCAATTTCCTAAATGTTTGCTAAGCTAATGATTAACATTCGCTTAACAAGCATTCTTGGCAAGCAATGCTGTATATAAGATTTCAAGCAACCGTATATTTGCTCTTAACCAATTTTTATATAATCCATTAAGCAACGCTGTCGTATCCGTTTCGTCTGGTTAACTCTCTCACCCTTAACCAAACACTTTCAACGTTTGCTTCTCACTCTCGAGCCAGAGGGTTACTTAAATGTCTCCCCTGCTCTTTTCAACAAGGAGGCACTATGATCACTCATATTAGCCCTGCCGGTAGCATGGATTTACTCTCTCAACTTGAGGTTGAGCGTCTTAAGAAAACCGCGTCTAGTGATCTGTACCAACTGTATCGTAACTGTACGTTAGCGGTACTCAACTCAGGTAGCCATACCGACAACTCCAAAGAGTTGCTCGACAAATATCTGTCGTTTGATGTCGAAGTCGTGCGCCGTGAGCGTGGTATCAAGCTCGAACTGAGCAACCCACCAGAACATGCCTTTGTCGATGGTGAAATCATCAAGGGGATACAAGAGCACCTATTCTCAGTGCTGCGTGACATTGTGTACGTCAACATGCACCTAGCCGACAACCAAAGGCTTAACCTGACCAATGCTACTCATATCACCAACCTAGTGTTTGGTATTTTAAGAAATGCAGGCGCGCTGACTCCGGGCATCGAACCGAACCTCATCGTGTGTTGGGGCGGTCACTCAATCAATGCCAGCGAATACCAATACACTCGTGAAGTGGGTAATGAACTTGGCCTGCGCGAGCTCAACATCTGTACCGGTTGTGGACCGGGCGCGATGGAAGGCCCAATGAAAGGAGCGGCGATTGGTCACGCGAAGCAACGCTACACTGATCATCGTTACCTAGGTCTTACTGAACCATCTATCATTGCGGCTGAGCCACCAAACCCTATCGTGAATGAGCTAGTGATCATGCCAGATATCGAGAAGCGTCTTGAGGCGTTTGTTCGTATGGCGCACGGCATCATCATTTTCCCTGGCGGCCCTGGTACTGCCGAAGAACTGTTGTACATCTTAGGTATTATGATGCACCCGAACAATGCCGATCAGCCAATGCCGATTGTATTAACGGGCTCGAAGGAGAGTGAAGCCTACTTCCGCTCAATTGATAAATTCATTGGCGAGACATTAGGTCCAGAAGCACAAAAACATTATGAGATCGTGATTGATGACCCGGCTCGCGCTGCGAAAATTATGAAGCAAGCTATGCCGGATGTCCGTTCTCACCGTAAAGAGACCGGCGATGCCTACAGCTATAACTGGTCACTGCATATTGAACCTGAGTTCCAACTGCCTTTCGATCCGACTCACGAATCGATGGCGGCACTCGACCTACACATGGATCAGAAAACAGAGAGCCTTGCGGCGAATCTGCGCAAAGCGTTCTCGGGCATTGTTGCGGGTAATGTCAAAGCTGAAGGTATTCTAGAGATAGAAAAACACGGCCCATTCATTATCGATGGTGACAAAGAGCTAATGACCAAAATGGACCAACTGCTTAACGACTTTGTTGAGCAACATCGAATGAAGCTACCGGGCGGGACCGACTACGTGCCTTGCTATAAAATCGCCTCACGTGATTAAGGCGTTTACGTTACCAACGTTTCAACTCACTAACTGATACGTTACTATAAGGGGCTAGCAGCCCCTTTTTTTATTGCCTATTTAGTGGAAACTTATGTCTATCCATCTTGTTATTATCGATGCCTTGAATCTCATCCGACGCGTGCACTCGGCTCAGCCGGATCCAACCGATATAGCAAGAACCATCACCACCACAACTCGTACTCTAAATAAGATTACTTCAGAGTCTAAGCCGACTCATATCATCGCGGTGTTTGACCACCACCTGCAAGACCGAGGCTGGCGCGCGGAAGTACTGCCTGCATACAAGCAGAACCGAAAACCCATGCCAGAGCCACTCATGCAAGGCCTTGATGCAATCCAACAAGCTTGGTGGGAGTTAGGCATAGATTCGTTACTGTCCGATGGTGATGAAGCAGATGATTTAGTGGCAACGCTGGCTAAGAAAGTCGCAGACCATGGCGAAACCGTCACCATCATCTCTACAGATAAGGGCTACTGCCAACTGTTGTCGCCAACCCTGCAGATCCGCGATTATTTCCAACACCGCTGGTTAGATAAACCCTTTATCGAGGCGGAGTTTGGCGTAAAACCAGAGCAGCTTGCAGATTACTGGGGGTTAACCGGTGTTAGCTCTAGCCAAGTGCCAGGCATCCCAGGCGTGGGGCCAAAAGCAGCCAAAGAGATCTTAACCACTTACCCTGATATTGAAACGGCCTTTCAAGCGGAAGATTTACCCAAAAAATATCGTAAGAAGTTTGATGAACACATTGAGTCCGCTCGAGTGTGTAAGCAAGTCTCAGCTCTCAAAACAGACATAGATTTAGGTTTTAACCTGCAAGATATTCGTTACGAAGCGAGCGCTTAGCTCTATATAGAAACCTTTTGTTATACGAAGTTCCAGATACAGAAAAGCCTTAGTCGATACTAAGGCTTTTTGTTATTTTGGCTGCCGCCTAACTGAACTTAATCGGATGATTAGAAGTTATAAGCGATAGAAGCTTTGAAGTTACGACCGGCTTCGTAGCTAGTGTACTTATCTGAGCCCCAAGAGATACCAAAGCCAGTATGCTCTGCGTATTTCTTATCAAGAATGTTATCGACACCGATGTTCATCTCTAGGTCTTTCGCAAACGTAGGTGTGTAAGCCGCCCAGATATTATGCGTAGCAAAACCAGCACGCTTCACTTGCTCACCATCTTCATCCGTGTAGTCATTACCCGGAACGAAGCGAGAGTCCCAACCAAACACAAACTCACTGTTTAGGCTGTAATTAAAGCCCGCTTTGAAGTTGTGAATGCCTGTTTTGCTCATGTGGCTTGTTTTGCCATTCTCTAGATCTTTCTGGTCACCATCCGAGTAAGAGTGGTTAGCGTATACGCTTAGAGAGTCTAGTGCGTAGCTCAGTACCGTTTCTACACCCCACACTTCAACATCGTACTGGTTAGCCAGTGTTGTGTTGTTCTTAGTTGGGTGCATTTGATTATCTAGGTTGTAGGTGTAAGCCGTGAAACCTAGGATAGCGTAGTCCGCTGCCAGTAGACGTGTCAGCTCGTAATCAAAACCAGCCTCATAGTTATTACCCGTCATCGCCTTAGTATCAGACTGCTTAACATCTGCAGCTGCTTTCATTGTCAGAGTCTCTGGCAATGACGCGCCTTTAAATAGACGACCGTAACCTACACGAAGTTTTAGATTATCCGTAGTTTGGTATTCACCTTTAAATTTAGGAGACAACTGGTCGAAGTCGCCATCGTAAACACCACCAAGCTTATGAACGTCGTAACGCAAACCTGTTGTTAAACGGAAGTCGCTAAACTCGTACATGTCTTGTAGGTAAAGGCCATATGCCGTTACGGTACCGCCATCCATGCCGTACTTCTTGGTTTCACCTTGCTTAGAACCGCTTTGGTAAACACCGTCGCCCGCGTCAATCCACTGCTCAGCTTTATAGCCATCAAGACCATAAGTCAGCTCATGCTCACCAACCCATGAGATATTGCGAATGTCACCACCAATGGTCGTCACGTTGTATTCACGATCAGGGATAGCAATTGTGCCATCTTTAATCCATTTTCCGTTCGCGTCTTTATCCCAAGCCGTATCCACAAGCGCATCGCGCTCCATATACTGACGGTTGTAATAAATGTTGGTTTTCAGGTGCACTAAGTCACTACCTGCATCGTATTCATGTTGCAGAGTCACAGTATCACGGTTAAGCGAGTGGTAGTTGTGTTCATCATCCGCATACAGAGCACCGGCCTTCTCACCAGAAAGCTGACGTTTACCGCCATCGTTGTATCGGTTAAAAGTCAGTTTAAATTCGTTAGCGTCATTCGGGATGAATACCACTTTCGCGATGCCAGACTTCAGTTCGCCTTGCTTAGACGTCACTGCTTCCTGATCTGGGATATGTAGGTCACCATCTTCAGAGTAGTTTGCAATCCCCATGAATTGCAGCTTGTCGTTTACTTTTGCATACACAGCAACGTTGGTTGCGAAACGTTCGTAAGCCGTTTGGTAGCTCGTTTTAACTCGAGCACCAATGCTTTCGCCTGGTTTAAGAAGGTCGCTTGGATCTTTTGTCTCGTAGCTAAATGAGCCGTTGATCGCACCAGAACCCGACAGTGCAGAGTTACCACCTAATTCAATTTCAGCACGCTTAAGCATCGCTGGGTCAATGGCCTGATCACCAGAGTGGTGGAACAGCTGACCTTCTTGACGTGCGCCATCAATGGTCACCACGGCAAACTTGTCTTCCATACCACGTACATACACTTTGCGAGAGTAACGTGCGTTTCCGTCCACCGTCACACTTGGCATAGTATTCAGAACGTCTTTTATGTCTGATGCTTGTTTCTTTTCAAGTGTGTCAGAGTTGATTTCTGTCTGAACAAGTTGATCAAGAGCAGAACCAATTACGACGACTGTTTCTTGTTCGTCGGCAGCAAGGGCTGTAAAAGAAGTTAAGGCAACCGTAACGGCTACTGAAAGTGCTTTAAGTTTCATATTGTGTTTTTATATTTTATAGATTCAAGTCAGGGGACGTGAATATTACACAAATTGAATGATAATTCTTATCATTTACATTCTTTACTTACGTTCACTTACTTTTAATAAAATAGAATTTGTTAATATGCCCTCGCTGTAAAACTTACTTCGTTTTGCTGCTGAATCTTTGAATAAATCCTGCTTCGTATCACCCCTGAAGATAGGTAGCCGTAAGTCTCGATCACTTGCGGCTTTTTTAATATTCAAATACTGAAATAGCCTGCATTTCGACAACTTTCCTATTATTTCGCGCCTATATTCGAGTAATTTCACGAACTTCAGATACAAAAAATGCCCCTTAAAGGAGCATTTTTATCACTGATATATCAACGCCAATATTAGTGCGGTGAGATATTTGAAAGTGACTGGATATGGACCGTAATTTCTTCGCGGTCATGATATAGGTGCTTCGCCTGCATCTTGAACTTCACTTTGTTCTCAATCAGGAACAGTTTTAGGTTCTCGATATCTTGCAGAACTTCATCGTAACGGCCCTTCATTGGCAGTTTAAGGTTGAATAGTGCTTCTTTCGCCCAACCTTTGATGATCCACTCACCCATAAGGTGTGCAACGCGCGCAGGTTTCTCAACCATGTCACAAATGATCCAAGTGACATTCTTACGGTCTGGTTCGAACTTAAAGCCATCCACCATGTGGTGTTTGATTTGACCAGTTTCCATTAGGCTATCCGCCATCATGCCGTTATCCACACAGTGAACGAACATCGAACGCTTAACCAATTGGTAAGTCCAACCACCTGGACAGGCGCCTAAGTCTACGCCCCACATACCTGGAGCCAGACGCTCGTCCCACTCATCACGAGGGATGAATACGTGGAATGCTTCTTCTAGCTTCAATGTAGAACGGCTTGGTGCATCAGAAGGGAACTTCAAACGAGGAATGCCCATGAAGAACTGCGAGTTGTTGGTTGGGTAAGAGTAACCAACAAAGCAGTGACCAGGCGCGATGAAGCACAAGTGAAGCACAGGCTTCTTCGCGTTGTCCTTCGCTGTCATCAAACCTTTACCTCGCATTGCTTGACGCATTGGCACAGTAAACTTACGACAGAACTTCAGTAGCTCTTTTGCTTCGTTAGTATCCGGTGTTTCGATACGAATATCACCACAGCGAGGGAAGCCTTCTTTCTCAGAAAGCGCCTCAAGAATTGGAGAGATACGGTCATCGGTTGGCAGATCTTTTATTTCAACGGCTACTGCTAGCATTTGACGAGCAAAGATCAGCGATTGGAAGTCGATCTCTTTGATCAACTTGTCCGCTTCACCAGCTTGGTAACATTCAAACAGTACAAAACCGGTATTGTTCTTTAAGCGAGGAAAACCAAACACTTCCAGTTGTGTTGCCTTGTCTTGAATTTCGCCAGCACATTCTTTTTCAAAACCAGAGCGACAATAAAGTAGTACGTGTTTCACTGAGTTACCTCTTTTATATTCAAAGCAGCGAAGGAGAAGACTCCCCAACCAATGATAAATAGTAGACCACCAAACGGAGTTATTGGGCCAAACCATTTTATTCCTGTCAGTGCCAGCGCATACAGGCTACCACTAAAACAAAGGATGCCGATGATAAAGCAAATTGCCGCAATGAAAAAATATTTTTGTGATTTAGCGCCAAGTTTCATCTGTAGCAGAGCGCCACACGCTAATATCGCTAACGTATGGATAAACTGATACTGAACCCCTGTCTCGAATACGCCCAGAAGATACTCAGATAGAATCGCCTTTAACCCGTGTGCAGCGAACGCACCAAGCATTACAGCAATAGCGCCAGATACACCAGCAAAGGTGAGTAGGTACTTACTCTTCATTAAGCACCTCTTTAATAAATGCAGAAAGCTTCTCAACCGTTAATGCGATGTTCTGCTGTTCTGTGTAGCCAGAGCTCTTGCGCGGCTTGAAGCTGTGATCGCCATCGGGAATAAACTCGACTTGAATAGAATCCGATAGGTCGAAATCGACAAACTCTTCACGCTTACCAAAGGTATCGCGTTCGCCTTGAAGAATCAGACACGGCTTTTGCAAAGAGGCAAGATGCCCACCTTTGTAATTCTCTGGTTTACCCGGAGGGTGGAAAGGGAAACCCAAACAAGCCATTGCTGCGACTTTATCTAGCTCAGATAAGTGGCTCGCCATACGGCCTCCCATCGACTTACCACCAATCACAAGCTTGTCAGCATCAGTTTGCTCAATAATCTCTTGATAGGCTTCAAGCAGCTTAGGCGCTCTATCCGGCGGACGACGCTTACCATCTTCGGCACGCTTAATCATATAAGGGAAATTGAAGCGAACCACTCGTATCCCTTTAAAGGCTAATCCTTTGGCTACCGACTGCATGAATTCATGATCCATACCTGCGCCCGCACCGTGCGCAAAGATAAAGGTGATTGGATTATCTTCACCATCAATAATGATGTTACTCATCTAGTAAATCCTCTTGTTCACTTTGCGCTTTAGCCAGCATCCAATCACGGAAAGTAGCGATACGTCCCATGTCAGCTTGTTTCTCATGACACACCACATAGAAAGCGTTCTTGCTTACCAACACCTCATCAAATGGCGCAATTAAACGACCCGCTTCGATTTCAGGTTGTGCGAGAACGTTGTTACCCAGCGCAATACCCTGCCCGTGCGCGGCAGCTTGCAACACCATGGTTGAGTGGCTGAAGATCGGTCCATGGTTAACATTTACTCCATCGATACCGTTTTGTTTCGCAAACTGTTTCCAATCTTTACGAGACGTGTCATGCAATAGCGTATGACATGTTAAATCTTTTAGAGATTCTAATGGCTTTGTCCCCAGTAACACTGAAGGTGAACACAGTGGAATCAAGTATTCTTGATACAGCTTATCGGCTCTCAGTCCCGGCCAATTTCCTCGACCGTAGTAAATAGCCACGTCCACATCATCCGTCAACGAGCCTTCATCCATATCAACCGCTTTGATTCGAACATCAATATCAGGTTCTTGTTGATTAAAGTCAGCAAGCCTTGGCACCAACCACTGAATCGCGAAGCTTGGGGGTAAACTGATGGTTAACGCGCCCTTCTCACTTCTCTCAAGCACCTTATCAGTTGCCTCAGCCAGCGATGTAAATATATCTTTGATATCTAAGAAGTAGCTCTGCCCTTCTTCTGTAAGCAGTAAAGAGCGGTTTCTACGGCGAAAAAGCTTCAAAGACAGAAACTCTTCAAGCGCTTTGATCTGATGACTCACCGCAGCTTGAGTAACAAACAACTCTTCAGCGGCACGCGTAAAACTCAAGTGTCGAGCCGCAGCTTCAAACACTCTTAACGAGTTTAATGGGGGTAATCGACGAGACATAGTTACTCTCTAAATAAGCATTAGTTTTTTTTATCTGAAACATTATAATTTGTCCATTGCCTAGCGGCTAGAGAAATTCTATATTTCATTCCGCAGCAGCTAGCCTGAACGGCTTGATTCTCTCTAGAATCAATTGGCTCAGCTCCTGCGATGTTGTGTTTGCAAACTCGTACTTTTCGAGTTGGGTAGAGTTCTACCAAATGTTTTGTTACAGCTACGCGCTGAAACGAGGCATCTACTTCCTGTATTTATTTTGACCTGTCTGTCAAATTTGTTTACACCGCCTATAAGGCGGTGTTTTTTTATGCCCAAAGCAAAGTAACAACAAGTTTATCAATAGCTGTACTAATTAATCCTTACTATTTCTTTACTCTAATCACAAAATGTAACGCCCGCTTACTTAAACAATCATACGCATACAAAAATAAGCATTTAATTGCACCTTTTAGTAACAATGCAAATGCTAACAGTGCAAACTAAAAATCGATTTATAACATCAGCTTGGGTGTAAACAAAAAGACCATACGAGCAACACAGTGGAACAACTGTATCGATTACAGAATAACAATCAACCGGTAAATAAAAAGGTTCATCGCGGCTTTCCGGGGAAAGCCGCTTTTATCTTCAAGAAGAAGTAGTCTGTATCTCGATACCCATATCCCATTCGCTTGATTAGCTTTATCTT
>NZ_VTXJ01000020.1:0-101223 GCF_013114525.1 Vibrio sp. T3Y01
ATGAGTATCGATGTGTGAGGCAGTTGAACGATATGAATACTAGAATATAAAGGCATGACAGAATCGGTTGGTACTTATCCCGTCATGTTCCCTCAGTAATGACAGGTGTAGATCAACGTATGTGATCAACGTAACGCAGATCTGCCCCATTATCACTTTCGGTTATGACATTCACGTTCGTAGACAACCGGAATTTACCCAAATCATGCTCATGTACCGACAACAAGACTCATGCAGCAAAAATGATTTTCTATATCGGTAAGGTCGCTTCGGGAAAAAGCGAATTACTCCAACTATTTTAAACATTTGTGCTCCGAGATGTGTTACTACGTAGTTGGAGCAATTTTTAAACTTCAACTTTTCGCTGTACCTCTTTTAGGTTTTTTACCCTTTTTAAAACTAAGTATCTCATATATAGCATTTTATCTCCGGTGACTTATGTCACGAAACTTGAGTAGCCACTAAAGCTATCCTCTTCTAAACTTTATGCATATGAGAAAAAGAGGTGCTGGAAGGTGAATAAAACAAACGTATTGGTATGGGTAACATTAATTGTTTGGTTATTGATGGTTGCTTGCTTTTTTTATTATATTGAAAAAGAAAGCTTTATACCTGTTATCCATGAATTTCATCTGGAGGACTCAAGTGAATTATAAATACTCACAAAAGTTCAATGTTATGGAAGCTTTAATTGCGCTAGCAATAGGCATAACTCTCAGTTTTTTCTTTTCATTTAAAACTCAAAACTCCCTTCTAGAGGCCACTGAAAGCTCAATCGTTGCTCATTCTGCAAGCCTTGTCCACATGAGAAGCTATATACATTTAACTCAGAGAGAAGATGGTGACCACAAGATAAATAAACTACTTTCTGAAATACAAAAGCTAACCTCTGAGTTAAACACTTTAAAAGAAGCTAGCAACGACATTAACGTTAGATTTCCTCAAATGATTTGGGTAGGAAATCCCCTCCCTTCTGTAGTTGAGGAGTACGTAAAAACTGCGGATAAACAGTTGGTATTGCTTGATAAAATGCTTAAAGCAAAACAACAGATAGTACCAGAGGTTTCATTAATCGAATTAGAGAGGCAGGTGTTTTCAGAAGAGATGGATGAAGCAGCGGAACATGTTCATGAACGTTTGATGGATAACATCTTCTTAACCAGTAAAGCAGCCGTCTATACTTTAATACTATTCATTATTTTAATATTCTCTGCCGTTTTTCTTTATCTCAATCATTACATTATAGAGTTGAAGAAGACCAAGCTAGCATTACAGGTAGCTGTAAATAAGGCAGAGGAAGCCAACTTAGCTAAGTCTATGTTTTTAGCAACAATGAGTCATGAGATAAGAACTCCAATGAATGGTGTTATAGGAATGACACAGTTACTCATATCGGATAATAAAGATCCAAGTATTCAGACGCACTTAGATACGCTATTGGAGTCAGGTGAACACCTAATGGTGGTGATAAACGAAATTCTTGATTTTTCAAATCTAGAACAAGGAAGTTTAGTTTTTGTTCAGGAAGAATTTGAGCTAAGCAAACTATTGGTCCCTATAAAAAATTCTTTTCAACCACAGGCTTCTGAAAAAAAACTTCAGCTTATATTCGACACCAATAGCTTGCCTGAAGATCTAATTTTAGTCGGTGATAAAACTCGTATACGTCAAGTTATTTACAATTTAGTGGGTAATGCCATCAAGTTCACCTCTGATGGACAGGTTAAGGTTGTTTTAAAATATGAAAGTGATAAAAATGAGCTTTGTATTCAGGTATCTGATACCGGAATTGGCATACCATCCCATCGTTTAAAAGGCATTTTTAATGCGTTCGAACAAGCAGATGTTAGAACGATGCACGATTTTGGAGGTACAGGGTTAGGTTTATCCATCGTGAAAAAAATATGCTTATCAATGGGGGGGGATATTACTGTTACAAGTGAGTTAGGTTCAGGAAGCTGCTTTGTGGCAAAGGTGATAAGCCCAAGAGTAACCACCCTCCGAGATCAAAGAACGCTCTCAGGCGAAAAAGACTTTTCCGGTAAGTCAGTCCTTATCGTTGAGGATAACCGTGTTAATCAGCTTGTTGCTCAACGATTGTGTCAAAAGTTAGGGTTTACTACCTATATTGCATCTAATGGTATAGAAGCTGTTAAAAGGGTGCGCGAATGTTCTTTTGACGTAATCTTGATGGATCATCAAATGCCACAAATGGGGGGCATAGAAGCGACAAAATTAATACGAAATGAGCATGCTTTTCAGGGTATTATTCTTGGATGTACCGCTGATGTTACCAAAGATACAGCCATAGCATTCGTGGACGCTGGTGCCAATGGAGTAATAACAAAGCCCTTACAATTAGACTCTTTAGGGGAGTTAATAGCACGCAGCGTAACGCTGGCTTGTAATGCGAGTCGTGATCATCATGTCGTGTTGGAATAGATGTCAGTCCGACTCATATTGAATCAAGGAGTTGATTCTTTGAGTAAAAGAGATAGCCTCAATGCTAGAATGCGCTATTTTTTACGTCGTCTGTAGAGGGGAAATATCGGAACTGTTGTCTGAAGGGGGGATGCAGCTTAAATAGAATAAGGCAAAACATAGAACCTTGCCTATTAGTATTTATTCATTACTGATTTTCACATGTAGTGTGGGCTTGGCTGGTTCAGAATACATAAAGTAATGAATTGAGGGTTATTTAGACCATCGACCCTAAATGATTTCTGTCCAGAGGCTTCTCAGATTGAATTTTTTACCGTGGCACTTTCTAACATAGAAGTGCGCCATTGTGTTGTAGCTAGATTTTCAGCCGATAGTTATCGTCATCGATTCTTCATACATTTTTAATGCAAGTATTGGAAGAGAACTGAAAAAGTGTGTAAGAAATCTTGGTCGATTCAATAAGCGACTAAAGGTTTAGAAAACTAAAGTTCTAGATAAAAGAAAAGCCGTATATTCACTGAATATACGGCTTCTCGAATGTGGAGGTGGGGGGAGTTGAACCCCCGTCCAAAAATCATTCATCATTGGTACTACATGCTTAGTCGATCTTTAAATTCACCAAGTACCTGCGAACCGACACGCTAGTAAATGACTATCCTGAATTATATTTCGAACTTCATCTCTCAGGCGGGAGAATCCGATCTAGCTCGTTTGGGTTTGACTCTTTGTTGTTCCCCGTCTTACAAGCGGAAGCTAGGGCAAAGAGGCTCTCAGCAGGTTATTAAGCTGCTAGTGCGTAGTTTTCGTCGTTTGCGACTATTTTTTTGCGGCTTTTAACGTGGCCAACCGCCCCACGGCATGCACCTCAGACTTCAAAATTCCTGTCGAATCCTAAATCACCCCCGTTGTGTATAAATCGATTCGCAATTTATACGGTGCATTTTATGAATCTGAGGTTCATAAAACGACTTATTCGCTTACTAAAGTTATGAATAATATAATCATAACCAAGAATTTATGCAATGTTTTATGAAAAATACGATTACCAGATAAACTGTCGTTGAACCCTTACTCAGTAAGGCTTTTCATAAAAAGACACTAAAATTAAGACTTGATGGTAGAGTTGAACCCGCGTCCAAAAACTATTCATCATTGGTACTACATGCTTAGTCGATCTTTAAATTCACCAGCAACCTGCGAACCGACACGCTAGTTAAAGGCTAACCTGAATTATAATTCGCGCTTTTCCTCTCAGGTGGGAGAAGCCACGCTAGCTTGTTTGGGTTTGATCTCTTGTTGGTCCCCGTCTTACGAGCGGAAGCTAGGGCAAGAGAGCTCTGAGCAGGTTATTAAGCTGCTAGTGCGTAGTTTTCGTCGTTTGCGACTATTTTTTTGCGGCTTTTTACGTGGCCAACCGCCCCACGGCATGCACCTCAGACTTCAAAATTCCTGTCGAATCCTAAATCAGCCCCAAGTGTTCTCGCATAGTACCAGAAAAGCTTACTCTGTCTAGCACTGTGCGTTTAAGTGCTTAAAATTAGCGCAAATTACTCTTCATAATTCGTGCTTTATCTCTCGCCCAATCTTTTTCTTTCATATCAGTACGTTTATCGTGCAGCTTTTTACCCTTCGCTACGCCGATCTTAATCTTCGCCCAAGAGCGAGACCAGTAAAGTGCGGTTGCGACAAGTGTCATGCCTTCACGGTTAATACGACCGAATAGGTTGTCGAGCTCTTTTCTCGACATTAGGAGTTTACGGACACGTGTTGGGTTCGCCACGATATGAGTACTCGCTTGAGTAAGCGGAGTGATTGTCATACCACTAATGAATGCTTCGCCATCACGGATGTAAACGTAGCTTTCTGCGATATT
Organism: Vibrio sp. T3Y01; assembly: GCF_013114525.1. Lineage (NCBI taxonomy): Bacteria > Pseudomonadati > Pseudomonadota > Gammaproteobacteria > Vibrionales > Vibrionaceae > Vibrio > Vibrio sp. T3Y01. The sequence continues at coordinate 4,316 of NZ_VTXJ01000020.1, forward strand.
CGTTTTGCCTTCACGTAGGGATTTTACTTCCCAGCCTTGTAGCTCAAGCCCCGCTTCTATCTCATCATCGATGAAATATTCGTGGCGAGCTTTCTTATTAAGCGCAATGGTATTGCTACCGGCTTTTGATTTTGATTTATTCTTTGCCATAATGGCCTCATTATACGGATTGCGCCCTAGTTGGGGAATCCTTTTTATTTGCGCTCTGGCCCAATACAATTAAAATTGCAGTTTGTGTTAATGTAACGCCGTCTTTAACAGGAGTCTATATGCCAAAGGTTACTCGTTCAGCATTAGTTTCATTTAGTGCCGACCAGATGTTTAGCTTGGTCAATGATGTTGCTCGTTATCCTGAGTTTTTGCCAGGGTGTTCTGGTTCTCGTGTGATCGAATCTTCAGATTCCGCTATGGTGGCTTCGGTTGATGTTTCTAAAGCCGGTATCAGCAAAACATTTACAACGTCTAACCGCTTAGCGGATGGCGCTGAGATCTTGATGGAGCTGGTGGACGGCCCGTTCAAGAAACTGCAAGGCGGTTGGTATTTTACCCCGTTGGATGATCAGGCCTGTAAGGTCGAGCTTAAGTTAGAGTTTGAATTCTCTAGCCGAATGATTGAAATGGCATTTGGTAAGATTTTCAATGAGCTAACGACCAACATGGTGAGCGCATTTACTCAACGAGCGAAACAGGTTTACTAAACCATGACTATTGAATCAGATATGATCCACGTAGAAGTTGTGTTTGCACTTCCGCATGAGCAGCGTGTGTTTACTTTGGTTGTGAACAAGAACGCGACCGTTGAAGAGATTATTGCGCAGTCTGGTGTTTTGGAACTTTACCTAGAGATCGACTTAGCGAAAAACAAGGTTGGCGTGTTCAGCCGCAACGTTAAGCTAGATGCAACGGTTCGTGATAAAGACCGAATTGAAATTTACCGTGCACTGCTGGCTGATCCAAAAGAGATTCGCCGTAAACGTGCCGAACAAGCAAAAGCCGCTGCTGCTAAATAGCATCGAAAAACGGATTGAATTCACAGAGAGCTCGCCACATTGGCGAGCTTTTTTATGTCTGTGAGTGAGATTCGGCGGGTTAATTTGTAAGCAAATATTAAAAAGCCTGCTCAGTGAGCAGGCTTTTAAGATTCTTACTTTGTCTACGGGTAGCTTTATCAGCTGAGAGCTTGTCTATTGAAAGCTAGCGAAGGCTTTCGAAGAACTCATCACTGGCTTCAAAATCACCGTTGATCGTAACTAGGGTGCCAGTAGCATCAAAGTTCACGACGAGGTTTTTCTGAATCGGGTCTTCATGACCTTTTTGGTGGTGGTAAATGTAGTACCACGTATCTGGGTAGCCATTTTCGATAAGCATAGGTGAGCCCATAACGTAACGAACTTGTGTTTTTGTCATGCCAAACTTGAGCTGGTCGACAGCTTCTTGTTCAACATAGTTACCCTGATTGATGTCAATTCGATAAACCAACTTCTCTAGTAGAGAGCAACCGGTCAACATTGTTAGTGCAAGTGGAACTGCAACTAACCACTTTTTAATTCGCATAGTTTGAGATCTTTCTTCGCTAAAATACTGCCTGATAATAAACAAGCTCCAGCAAGAAGTAAAAAGCTCCTTGCGCTTTGAGCTTGTTATGACTGGCAATTTTGAATTTAGTTGCAAAATTGCCAATATTTTTCGGTAAATTATCAGAAAGTTGCTGAAGATTTAATCTAAGCGGCGACTAATAACTCTTTTGCGTTGGCAAGAGTCGACTCGGTGATTTGGCTGCCACCAAGCAGTCGAGCCAGCTCTGAAACGCGCTGTTGCTCATCAAGTGTATGCATTTGAGTTTCGGTTTTACCTGATTTCGTGTTCTTTGCCACAAACAGCTGTTGGTGACCGCAACCGGCAACTTGAGGTAAGTGAGTCACACACATTACCTGAGTTGATTCACCTAGTTTACGTAGCATCTTGCCAACTACAGCGGCGGTTGGGCCACTGATACCCACATCCACTTCATCGAAAATCAGACTTGGTGTATCTACTTTTTGTGCAGTGATCACCTGAATCGCTAACGAGATACGTGATAGCTCACCACCGGACGCCACTTTAGCGATTGGCTGCATCGGTTGACCTGGGTTGGTAGAGACAATAAAGGTCACGTTATCCATACCCAATGGTGAAGGGTGAGTGTTGGTGTTGTTTACTTCAATCGCAAACTGCGCTTTTTCCATGCTCAGTTCATGCATGCTTTGCGTGATCAGCTTGTTTAGTTCTTTAGCGTAACGAACGCGAGATTTATGTAGCTTCTCAGATTTTGCTACGAATGATTGGTATTGGTTTTCAACGTCATTCGCTAACTCTTCGAGCTTCTCATCAGAGCAATCCAGCGCTTCTACTTGTTGTAGTAAGTCTTGGTGGTGTTTGTACAGCTCTTCAGGCAATACGTGATGTTTACGCGCCATCGACATCACTTTAGAGAAACGCTCTTCAACGTAAGCCATGCGAGCAGGGTCTACGTCGATGCTATCAAGGTAGGTTCTTAGCTCGCTGTTGGTCTCTTCAATCTGAATAATGGCTTCAGAAAGTAGGTTTGGTAATTCAGCAAGTCGCTCATCTAATTCTGCTAGTTGAATTAGGGAGTGATTGGCCGATTGCAGAATACCAAGCGCATTAACTTCTTCACCTTCGTAAATAAGCTCGATAGCTTGCTGGCAGGTTGAGGCCAATTCTCCGCTATTGGCGAGGCGCTTATGCTCTTGTTCGAGCTCTTCATATTCTTCCTCCCCAATAGATAACTCGTTTAACTCTTTGATTTGGTATTCAAGAAGCTGTTTTTGAGCTTGGTTTTGTTGGCTGTTTTCACGTAACTCTTTTAGGTGGTTGTCTGCTTGGCGCCAAGTTTGATAAGCGTTACGTGTCGATTTCAATAGGTTTAAATGGCCCGCGTATTGGTCAAGCATTGCCATTTGGTAGTCGCTTTTCATCAGCTGGTGATGCGCGTGCTGGCCATGAATGTTGATCAGCAGTTGTCCTAGTGATTTCAATTGTGAAAGAGGAACTGGACTACCGTTAATGAATGCACGAGAGCGACCTTCTTTAGAGATGGTTCTGCGCAGGATGCATTCCGTGCCGTCTAGAAGTTCGTTATCTTCTAACCAGCGAGTTGCGTGCAGATTGTTCTCAAGTAAAAAAGCAGCACTGACTTCGGTTTTTTCTTCACCTTGTCTAACCATTCCTGCATCGGATCTCCCTCCAAGACACAAACCCAAAGCATCGATTGCAATAGATTTACCCGCACCAGTTTCCCCGGTGATTGTTGTCATGCCTTTAGAAAGTTCTAGCTGTAAAGACTTAACAATAGCGAAATTATTAACACTTAAATGAGCCAGCATTTTATTTACCTGTATAACTGAACAATACTGTATATAAGTTCAGTATATACTGTTTCTTTATACAGTAAAGTCGACAGGTGAAAATTTTTTGTGATAGCTCTCAGAATTGTACTTGTCTGTAGATCACTGAAACCACTATAGATTCCCAACTCAGTCGTTCCTCCTTCTTGTGAATGACGATCTCAAGGGTTGGCGTGAAGGCAGAGTTGGCGGGTGTTATACAGGTAATAAAAAAGGCTGACGAATATCGTCAGCCTTTGAAGTTTTCGGTTGTTGCTAGTGCCGTTTAGTTAGAACAGCTTACTTGACCAGCCCAGTTTGTTACGTAGAACATGGTAGTAGTTGTAGTCTTTCGGGTGGATCAGTTTGAGCACATTTGGGCTTTGGTAAATGTGGATCTCGTCGCCTGGAGATACCGGTAGCGAGATTTGGCCATCGCAGCTGACTTCTTGAGTGCCGCGGTTATCAGGCGATACGATCAGCTTGATGCGGCGCTTTCCATCGACAACAAGCGGTCGGCTTGAAAGCGTGTGTGGGAACATGGGCACCAAAGAGATGGCATTTAAGCTGGATGACAAGATAGGGCCGCCGCCAGAAAGTGAGTAGGCGGTAGAACCTGTTGGTGTCGACACTATCAAACCATCAGAACGCTGCGAGAATGCGAAGCTGTCGTCGATATACACTTCAAACTCTATCATGTGCGCGACTTGCCCGGGGTGAAGTACTGCTTCGTTGAGCGCTGCATTATGGCTTTTTATTTGGCCATGACGGTGGATCTCTGTTTCAAGCAGGAAGCGTTCTTCTTCCATGAACTCGCCCTTGAGAACATCAGTTAGCGCGCTCTGGAAGTTTTCCGGGTTGAGATCGGTCAGGAAGCCAAGATTACCTCGGTTAACACCAATCACTGAGATATCGAAACGAGACAAGATTCGAGCGGCGCCGAGCATGTTTCCGTCACCACCGACTACAATGGCGAGATCGGCACGTTTACCTAAGTCGACCAGGCTAGAAAAATGTTCTTTTGGGATATCGTCTAAAATACTGGCGAGTCTGTCATCAACAAACACTTGATAACCCTCAGCACTCAACCACTGATAGAGTTCTCTATGAGTCTGAATTGCTTGCTGATCTCGAGGTTTACCAATAATGGCGATCACTTCAAATGGCTTTTTCATAAGGTTTCCAAACGAATTAGGCTTGAATCAAAATTCTTCATCCCCATAATAAAGGCAAGTTGAACGTCTATGCGAGTGTTTTATATCAATTTGAGGCGCAAACCCGCCTGTCACTTGCATTGGAAACGAATTCTGGAGATATCATGAGCAACGAAGAAAACAAAGTAACCGAAGAAGAACTAGATCAGATCATTGCTGAAGCAGAAAAAGTTGAAGAAGCTGAACTGAACGCAGACGCTGCTGATGAGCAGGAAGCAAAGATTGCTCAACTAGAAGCGGCATTGCTAGCTAGCGAAACTAAAGTGAAAGATCAGCAAGACTCTGTTCTTCGCGCTAAAGCTGAAGTTGAAAATATGCGTCGCCGTAGCGAGCAAGAAATTGATAAAGCGCGTAAATTCGCTTTGAACAAGTTTGCTGAAGGCCTACTGCCTGTTATCGACAACCTTGAGCGTGCAATGCAAGCTGCAGACGCTGAAAACGAAGTGGTTAAGCCACTATACGAAGGTGTTGAGCTTACGCACAAAACATTCGTAGACACAGTTGCTAAGTTTGGTCTTAAAGAGATCAACCCTGAAGGTGAAGCGTTCAACCCTGAATTCCACCAAGCGATGTCTATCCAAGAGAGCCCAGATCACGAATCAAACACGGTTATGTTCGTGATGCAAAAAGGCTACGAGCTAAACGGTCGTGTAGTTCGTCCTGCAATGGTAATGGTTGCTAAGTAATTGAGTGGTGCTTGCATAGTGAAAGGTTCGACTTTTTACTGATCAAGCGAACTGCAGTTACAACATAATTCACTAGTTGATGTGAAATAAGAAGAGAGGTTTATGCCTCTCTTTTTTTGTGCCTGGCATTTGAGAGTCCGCGTAAATAGTCCTTCAAAGTGCATTAAGGATGCCGTTCCTTTTATTTCATACAGAACAGCGGTTTAGAGTTTTGTGTTATGAAACTGGTTGTTAATGAGAAAATGTTTTGATGTCACACTTGTGATATTTTTGTAAACAAATGCTTTTAATTGTTATCTTTGTATGTAAAATCCACTGCCATATAGCGATATTACTCGCATATACAACTATAAAAGTACAAATTTTAAACACAACAAACTGGAGAAGAACGATGGATAAATCGCTCTCAAGTAAGATTTTTGTAGGCCTATTTGTCGGCCTGATTATTGGTACTGCTATTCAGTACCTATTCAGCGGAATCGCTATTTTTGACACTTACCTACTTGGTGCTGCGGAAGGCGCTGGTGGTATGTTCGTATCACTTATCAAGTTGTTGGTAGTGCCTCTTGTATATGTATCTATTGTTTGCGGTATCGTTGAACTAAAGGATATCCGTTCATTTGGTCGTCTTGGTGGTAAAACCTTTGGTCTTTACATTATTAACACCATCATCGCGATCTCTGCTGCTCTAACGATTGGTCTTATTTTCCAACCTGGCGCTGGTGCAAACCTAGCAGGTACGGTTTCTGAGACGATTGCACTTACAACAACAGAAACACCAGATATCTTCTCTCTTGTTGTGAACATCGTTCCTAGCAACCCAGTACAAGCATTCGCAAGCGGCGACATGCTACAAATCATCTTCATGGCGATTCTGACTGGTCTTGCTATTCAAGCGCTTGATTCTCGTGGTGGCCCTGCTATCAAGACGTTCAAGATGGCTAACGAAATCATGATGAAGCTTATCGGCCTAGTAATGAGCCTAGCGCCATACGGTGTATTCGCTCTTATGATTCAACTAGGTGCGACACTAGATGCAAACACGCTAATGTCAGTAGCTGGCTACGTAGCGCTTGTTGTTGCAATGCTTGTGTTCTGGATCTTCTTCTTCTACCCAATGATGGTGGGTTCATTCACTGGTATTTCTCCAAAGCAGTTCCTACGTGCAACTCGTGAGCAAGTTCTATTCTCACTATCTACTGCAAGTTCGAATGCAACAATCCCAGTAACAATGCGCACTCTTACTGACAAGCTAAACGTATCTAAGTCAGTAGCGGGCTTCGGTGTACCACTAGGTGCAACAATGAACATGTCTGGTGTATCTATCTACATCGCACTAGCAACTATGTTCGTAGCAAACGCATTTGGTCAGCCAATCAACACTGCTGATATCTTTACTCTAGGTCTAACTATCCTGCTACTGTCTATCGGTGCTGGTGGTGTTCCTGGTGGCGGTGTTGTGATGGTCGGTGTTCTATTGCACCAACTAGGTTTGCCACCAGAAGGTCTAGCGATTGTTGCTGCTGTTGACCGTATCTGTGACATGTTCTGTACTTCTTCAAACGTAGTGGGTGACACAGCGGTAAACACTATCGTTGCTAAATCTGAAAACGAAATTGGCGTTGAAGCAGATGAAGAAGTTGAGCTGAAGAAAGCAGAAGCTTAATTAAAAGTTCTTCCCTCCATAGACAATGTCTATGTAGAAAGCCTTGATTGAAAACGGAGCCCAAGTGGCTCCGTTTTTTATTGGGTGATAACTGTAAATCTTATTTGGAGTACTGTGGGGCAGCGCGGTTGCGTTGAGTTTTTTATTAGCGTCGATTGTTAGCCATAAGGCTTGTACAGCAACACCAGCTGTCGTCCACACAAGGTAAAACGGGGCTTTTGAATCGAATTAAGGGGGATATTAGTGTGTTAATGAGATGCATTCTTACCTAATCATTCTTTTTATTAAATTAAATGTAAAAAAATCCGTTTTTACCCTTGAAAAGGTATCGTGAGCCCTTATCTATGGTGCATACGAAAGCAAATTGTATTTGCACTTTAATTTTGTGTATTAGGGTTGAATCTCTAATTACCACCCCCACATCAGTGGGTATAGCAAAAACTTAATAGAATATATTTCGGAGATAGCCTGATGGGTAAAATCATTGGTATTGATTTAGGTACTACTAACTCTTGTGTTGCTGTTCTTGACGGCGACAAACCACGCGTAATCGAAAATGCTGAAGGCGAACGCACAACAGCATCAGTAATCGCATACACAGAAGGCGAAACGTTAGTTGGTCAACCTGCAAAACGTCAAGCTGTTACTAACCCTCAAAACACACTGTTCGCTATCAAGCGTCTAATCGGTCGTCGTTTTGAAGATGAAGAAGTTCAACGCGATATCGAAATCATGCCTTTCAACATTGTTAAGGCTGACAACGGTGATGCATGGGTAGAAGCGCAAGGCCAAAAAATGGCTGCTCCTCAAGTATCTGCTGAAGTTCTTAAGAAAATGAAGAAAACAGCTGAAGACTTCCTAGGCGAAGAAGTAACTGGCGCAGTTGTAACTGTTCCTGCTTACTTTAACGATGCTCAACGTCAAGCAACTAAAGATGCTGGCCGTATCGCTGGTCTAGATGTTAAACGTATCATCAACGAACCAACTGCTGCTGCTTTAGCTTACGGCCTAGACAAGCAAGGTGGTGATCGCACTATCGCTGTATACGACCTTGGTGGTGGTACATTCGATATCTCTATCATCGAAATCGATGAAGTAGAAGGCGAGAAGACTTTCGAAGTTCTTTCAACTAACGGTGACACTCACCTTGGTGGTGAAGATTTCGATAACCGCATGATCAACTACCTAGTAGATGAGTTCAAGAAAGAGCAAGGTATCGACCTTAAAGCTGATCCACTAGCAATGCAGCGTGTTAAAGAAGCAGCAGAAAAAGCGAAAATCGAGCTTTCTTCTACTACTCAAACTGACGTAAACCTACCTTACGTTACTGCTGATGCGACTGGTCCTAAGCACATGAACATCAAAGTGACTCGTGCGAAGCTTGAGTCTCTAGTTGAAGACCTAGTACAACGTTCTCTTGAGCCTCTAAAAGTTGCTCTAGCGGATGCTGACCTATCTGTAGGCGAAATCACTGACGTTATCCTAGTTGGTGGTCAAACTCGTATGCCTATGGTTCAAGCTAAAGTATCTGAGTTCTTCGGTAAAGAGCCACGTAAAGACGTGAACCCTGACGAAGCAGTAGCAATGGGTGCTGCAGTTCAAGGTGGTGTACTAGCTGGTGACGTTAAAGACGTACTACTTCTAGACGTTACTCCTCTATCTTTCGGTATCGAAACGATGGGCGGCGTAATGACTAAGCTAATCGAGAAAAACACAACTATCCCAACAAAAGCGGATCAAGTGTTCTCTACAGCTGAAGACAACCAAAGCGCGGTAACTATCCACGTACTACAAGGTGAGCGTAAGCAAGCGACTTACAACAAGTCTCTTGGTCAGTTCAACCTAGAAGGTATCCAACCAGCACCACGTGGCATGCCACAAATCGAAGTAACTTTCGACCTAGATGCTGACGGTATCCTAAACGTATCTGCGAAAGATAAAGCGACTGGTAAAGAGCAGAAGATCACTATCCAAGCATCAGGCGGTCTGTCTGAGGAAGAGATCGAAGCAATGGTACAAGAAGCAGAAGCTAACAAAGAAGCGGACAAGAAGTTCGAAGAGCTAGTAACTGCACGTAACCAAGCTGACCAAATGATTCACGGTACTAAGAAGCAAGTAGAAGAAGCTGGTGAAGCTCTACCTGCAGACGAGAAAGAGAAGATCGAAGCAGCTATCGCGGCACTAGAAGAAGTTAAGTCTGGTAACGACAAAGAAGCTATCGACGCTAAAGTTCAAGAACTTATGCAAGCAGCTCAGAAGCTAATGGAAATCGCTCAACAACAAGCTCAAGCACAGCAAGCTGGCGCTGAAGCGGGTGAGCAACCTAAGCAAGACGACGACGTGGTAGACGCTGAGTTCGAAGAAGTTAAAGACGACAAAAAATAATTTCGTCGCAGAGTAGCCTGATTTCGTTGTCGGAAGTGCTCACCTACTAGCGTAGGCTACGCGCTTCCTTCTAGAACTCAAGCTATCTGCTTAGAAATTTGTCTCGAAGACTTATTAATACGGGCGTCAGAGGTAACTCTCACGCCCGTAAATTTGTATTTAGACTTGTCGATCTAGATAATAGCTTTATTCGGTGATTCAGCCGGCAGAACTTTTATCTAGATTGATACACAGACTACTGAAGTTACTTTTCGGTAGTAGCAATTATTTTGGTGACCTAGAACATGTCAAAACGTGATTTTTACGAAGTATTAGGCGTAAGCCGCGATGCATCAGAGCGCGATATTAAAAAAGCGTACAAGCGCTTAGCTATGAAATTCCACCCGGACCGTAACCAGGGGGATGAGAGCGCAGCGGACAAATTTAAAGAAGTAAAAGTAGCGTACGAGATCCTAACCGATCCTCAAAAGAAAGCAGCTTATGACCAATATGGTCACGCAGCTTTTGAACAAGGCGGCATGGGTGGCGGCGGCGGTTTCGGCGGCGGTCAAGGTGACTTCGGTGATATCTTCGGTGACGTATTTGGCGACATCTTCGGCGGTGGTCGTCGTGGTGGTGGTCAACAACGTGCACAACGTGGTTCAGACCTACGTTACAACATGGAACTGACTCTTGAAGAAGCGGTTCGTGGTGTATCAAAAGAGATTGAAGTACCAACACTGGTTGAATGTGACACTTGTGATGGTAGCGGCGCGAAGAAAGGCTCTTCTGCGCAAACTTGTGGCACTTGTCATGGCCACGGCCAAGTACAAATGCGTCAAGGTTTCTTCGCGGTTCAACAGACTTGTCCTACTTGTAACGGTAAAGGCAAGATCATCAAAGACCCATGTAACTCTTGTCACGGTCAAGGCCGTAAGCAGAAGACGAAAACACTTAACGTTAAGATCCCTGCTGGTGTTGATACTGGCGACCGTATTCGTTTATCTGGCGAAGGTGAAGCGGGAGAGCAAGGTGCTCCAGCTGGCGACTTATACGTACAAGTTCACGTAAAAGAGCACAACATCTTCGAACGTGACGGCAACAACCTTTACTGCGAAGTACCAGTAAGCTTCTCTATGGCTGCTCTAGGCGGTGAAGTTGAAGTTCCAACACTGGATGGTCGTGTAAACCTTAAGGTGCCAGAAGAGACACAAACGGGCCGTATGTTCCGTATGCGTGGCAAAGGCGTGAAAGGCGTTCGTGGCGGCGGTGTGGGTGACCTAATCGTTAAACTAGTAGTTGAGACGCCAGTTAAGCTAAGCTCTCGTCAGAAAGAACTTCTACGTGAGTTTGAAGAGACATGTGGCGGCGAAGCGGCAAGCAAGCACAAGCCTAAGTCTGAAGGTTTCTTCAGTGGCGTTAAAAACTTCTTCGATGACCTGACTAAGTAATTAGGTTATTGGACTCTTAAGTTATTGATACTTTAACTTAATGATGAAAATAGAAAGCCTGCTCATGTAGCAGGTTTTTTTGTGTTTGTAGAAAACAGAAAAAGATAACAGGTAATGCATGAGATTAATTGGCTTATCTCATTACTTCCAACATGCTTCTGGTTCCGAGATCCCAGAGTGGTGTAACTCTAAAATATCAGTCGTTGAGTCTAAGCAGTCATCGTTTGTCTGTGGTGCGTGCGGCTCAGCTTGAATGATATAGGTAGTGCTGCTTGCTGAGATAGCGAGTGTGTATCGGCTTGTATCGGTATCGCAAAAGCTGCACGTCCCGGCGGAGATAATCCCCTGTGCTGCGGATTCATAGTCATCTGTATATAGGGTTTCCAGCTCTAATTGTATTTTGGTCATGTCGGCCAACGCGTTGACACGATGCGCCTTCATGACATGGTTGGTATAACTCGGGTAAGCGATAGCCCCAAGTATTCCCATGATGACGACAGCCAGCAATAACTCGATCAATGTCATCCCTCTCATGCTTATGTTGTTGCTGTTGCATATATTTTTTCGAATCATCGCGAGTAGTTTCCTTTCATAACCCAGTACATTCTTCTCCGGTGGTAGCATCGCTGCAAGATTAAATACGGTTACGCACTGAATTACATAGGAATTTGGGAAATGACTCGCGGGTTTACTTTATTAGAGCTGTTAATAACGGTATCGGTACTGTCGATACTGATAGCGACGGCTGCCCCGAGTTTTAGTTCGGTGACTCAATCCGTCAAGATGCAGCGGTTGGCAGGGGAGCTCAACGGCTTCTTAATTCAAGCTAAGTCTGAATCGGTGAAAAGGAATCAGGATCTCTGGGTGCATTTCTCTACCGCAAAAAATGAAGTGCAATCGACTGGTGATTGGACGGTATGGTTGAAGCCGACGGAAGATCTCACTGGAGAAACTTTGCTGCAGTTGTCGGGTGAACCATTTCGCGATGTCTCGTTTTCTCACAACTACACAGGGGAAAGAATCAGCTTTGAGAGTGTTAGGGGGAGGCCAGCTAGAGGCACGATCTACCTTTCTCCCAATGCATCTTCAACCGGCCGTTTATTGATTAAATTATCTAGCCCTCCTGGGCGCATAAAAGTGTGTGGTGAGTCGAATGCGCAGTATGGCTATGATGCGTGTTAAACCTGTCGTGGTAGGACTGAGCAAGCAACAAGGGACTTCATTAGTTGAGTTAATGGTGGCCTCTGTGATTGGTGTCTTCGCTATCTCGATTATCGGCAGTGTTTTTATTACAGGGCAGAGAATAGCCAAGGACAAAGGCATTGAGTTGCTGCTGCTACAAAACCTAACCAGCACCATGCAAGTGATGAAAGAAGACATTCAACGAGCGGGTTACGACGGCTCAAACGGATACTCAATCAAGTTGTCTGGTGCAAGCAATACGATTCAAGTGAGTGGAGGCGTTGCGGTCGGCTTTGTTTATTTCAGAGAGGGTTCGAGCGGCAATAAAAAACACCGCAATATTGTTTACCAAAAAAACGGCACCAAGCTGCAAATATGCGAGAAGGGCACTACGGTATCAGAGGCGATCCCCACGTTTGAAGAGGTTACTGGCTGCTATTCACTGTTTGATGACACGATTATGGATGTCGATGAGTTCAACATTACGTCTCGGGTGTTAGAGCAGAACTCAATTAAAAGCACGCTTACGGATATTAGTATTACCGCATCAATTCCAACTGCAGCGGTGACCAAGTCGGTGTCTGTTTCTATTAAGCAGAGGAATTGGCAATGAGGAGGTATGCAAAGCAGCATGGCATTGTGACTTTGTTGATTACATCGGTGCTTTTGCTTGGAGCCTTAGTTGTAACGCTAGGCTCCTATCGAAGCATTTTCCATCAGATGAAAGTGGCTCAAAATGAAGTTCAAGGTAGGCAAGCACATTGGCGATCGGAAGGTGGTTTAGAGTGCACTTACGCTTATCTGCTTGAATTAGATAAGACGGTTGCTGATATTCAAGATGCCAGTACTCGTCCAGCCGACTTTGAAGATTGGTGTTCTCCTTATCAAAATCAGCCTCAAATCGATGTATCGAGCAGTGCTAGTTCTAGTGCTTATTTGGTGACGTCTTCTTCGAACACCAACTCCCTTTATAAGACGATAAGAGAACAGTCTCAGTTAGGCACGGGAGCAATCCAGTCGACGGGGCCAATAGAGATAGTTGGTACGTTGAGTCTCAAGCCAACAGCGAAAGAAGAGCCAATCAGTGGTAATGAATATGAGTGTGTCAGTGTCTCATTCGCTGATCTGTTTACTTATCAATATGATGCGACTCATGGTGATTCAACGCAGGTGTTGGGGTTAGAAGTTAAGGATCCAGCAGCTGATGGCCCTTTTTCTGGCTTTGATGGCGTTTGTCACAGCGATTATAAAACGGCGATCCCGAAAGGTACTTCAGGCAGTACTTATTCGATCTCTGCCCCTGACTATTATCAAGGAACCAATCCACCGCCGTTCATGAAAGACTTTAATCCAGATCCTAATATGAATCCGTTTTACACCTTCTTTGGTATGGCTAGAACGGAACAAAATATTCTCGATCTGTCGCAAGATACGGACTTGTTTAAGCATGTTCAGCTATTGAACGCGACGGAGTGTGGCCCTGAGATCATGGAGCACTTTACGATAGGCCAAACCAAAGGGCTATGGATTGAAGGTAATTGTCACATCAATGCAGCGGTAGCAGCTGCAAATAACCCATCTCAACTTCTCGTGATTCAAGATGGTGTGCTCGCGCTGAATGGAGCCATGACTTACAACGGGGTGATTTATCACTTGGTTGATTATCAAAAGAGCCATGTGAAAACGAGAGTCGATAATTTCTGGAACTCACTTGTAGCTAACAACGTGTTTGCTCCCTTTATCAAAGACATCGATGAGGCTAGCGTGATTAAAAAGAGTGTCGGGATTCAATTTGCTTCTGGTTTGCCTTCTGGTGGTCTTATCTTTGATTCTCCCTCGGGAGTGACGACCATAGTGGGGGATATGGACATGGATTTTCGTGCGGATTCGAACCCAAGTGACCCGCCTTCTACGTACCAATGGCAGCGAGGCTCATGGAGTGATTTCTAAGAATTCTGGCTTCAGTTTGCTAGAGGTACTTATCTCTTTTCTGCTGATTGGCGTCGCGTCGTTAGGGTTGGTTAAATTACAGGTGTATGCGGAACAAAAGTCGGATCATGCGCTCCAGAGTGTGGAAGCTTTGCATTTTGCGGAAAGGCAGATGGAGTATTATCGAACTCGCGCGCTCAATGTTAGTGGGGCGGTAGGGCTTATTCCTTTTGAGGAACTAAATCAATCGAGCTACTGTCTCAACATTGCGAGTTCAGATCCCTTATCCGGTTTATCGGGCTCTGCGTATTCGATGACATGTGAAGTCACCAATGCGAACGGAGCCTTATCTGGCGCGCTCAAAAACATTACTGTCACAATTGCATGGCAAGATCGTATGAACCGCGCGCAAAGTATTTATCTCGAAACTATGCTTTCCAAATACAGTGAGTTTGACTGATCCCTAAGCAAACGTTTACTGCATGCCAAGGCTTACGCCACTCCTTTTACGGACAATTTTCACTCCTCGGACATTGTTTAATTACTGGTTAAATCCATGTATATGGAATGGTGTTTTTTGTGTTTTTATATTGTTGTGGTTGTATGGTATTTTTGCAAAATATGTCTCCATTTATGGAATTTAGGGTGGAATCTTGTGCTTTTTATGGGGGCTTTTAATAGAATATGTGTTGTACCAATAGGCCGTGGTAAAAACTTATATTAGGCCTAAACAAACAACATCACATATGGAGTTACAATGAGTAACCAAGCCGTAAAAAAAGCACCTTCGACTGACAAGATCAGTGGAATGGATCGCTTTCTAAACTTCATTGAACGCGCCGGCAACAAAATTCCAGATCCAGCAATCCTGTTCTTCTGGGCTCTAGTTATCGTATGGGTAGCATCTGCACTTTTGTCGAATCTTTCATTCGATCTAATCAACCCTCAAACGGGTGCTGCTCTAGAAGTAAACAACCTACTGACTGGTGAAGCGCTTGCTAGCTTCCTAGCGAATATGGTTACTACGTTCACAGGCTTCGCACCACTAGGCATCGTACTTGTTGCTATGCTAGGTGTTGGCGTTGCAGACTCTTCAGGCTTCATTACTACTGGCCTTAAGAAGATGCTGAACTTCACGCCAGCTAAGCTACTTACGCCAATGCTAATCTTGGTTGCTATCGTGTCTCACACAGCAGCTGATGCAGGTTACGTTCTAGTAATCCCTCTTGGCGGTATCATCTTCCACGCTGCGGGTCGTCACCCTCTAGCGGGTATTGCAGCAGCATTTGCTGGTGTATCAGGTGGTTTCTCTGCGAACTTCATCCCTTCAGGTATCGACCCGCTACTAGCTGGCTTCACGCAAACAGCGGCAAACGTTCTTGACCCTGAATACGTGATTAACCCTCTAGCGAACATCTTCTTTACTGGCCTATCTTCAGTTCTTATTGTTGCTATCGGTTGGTACGTAACTGAGAAGATCATCGAACCTCGCCTAGCGAACACGCCAGTTGATGAAGATGCTGAAGAAGCACCTGATCTAGGTACGTTCACTGCAATTGAATCAAAAGCATTCAAATACGCAGGTTGGGCAATGGTTGCTGGTATTGGTCTGCTTGTTGCGGCTCTAATCCCTGAGAACTCTGCACTGCGTTCTCCTGAAGGTGAGCTAACAGCATTCTCTGCACCAGTTATGAAGTCTATCGTTCCTCTGATCTTCATCCTGTTCATCATCCCAGGTATCGTTTACGGCCGTGTAGCGGGTACTTTCAAGAACAGCAATGACGTAATCAAGGCGATGTCTGAGACAATGGCTACGATGGGCGCGTACATTGTAATGTCGTTCTTCTGTGCACAGTTCCTATCGGCATTCGGTCAATCAAACATTGGTACTATGCTGGCACTTTACGGTGCTGAAGGCCTGAAAGCGATGGACCTTCCTGGTGAAGCGACAATCGTTGGTATGATTCTACTAACGGCTTCAGTTAACCTTCTTGTTGGTTCTGCATCGGCTAAGTGGGCACTTATCGGTCCAATCCTAGTTCCAATGCTAATGGTTGTAGGTATCTCTCCTGAGCTATCTCAAGCGGCTTACCGTGTTGGTGACTCAGTGTCTAACATCATCTCTCCACTAATGGTGTTCTTCCCACTGGTTGTTGTTTACTGCCAACGCTACGTTAAGTCTACAGGTATCGGTACTCTAGCTTCTCTAATGATGCCATTCTCGATTGCAATGCTAATCGGTTGGTCTATCTTCCTGCTAGCTTACTGGGCTCTTGGTATTCCACTAGGTATCCAAGCACCTTACACTTACACAATGTAAGATTGAACTAAGCAAAATTAAGCTTTATTCATTACTAAGCCCGCACCGAAATGTGCGGGCTTTTTTGTGCTATTTTTCCGCTCTATTTTCATATCCAAAAATTTTTATATCAAAAAGAAAGGTACTCAGCTTATACTCCGGATTACGGCTAATTGTTGGCCGGTAAAATTAGGAAATCCAAAACATCATGAAAATTCTGCTTCTGGTAGGGTTAATTGTTTTAAATGGTCTGTTTGCCATGTCTGAGATTGCATTGGTAGCAGCAAAAAATAGTCGGCTGAAACGCTTGGCCGAAAAGCACCGTTCTGCTCAGATCGCACTTGAGCTTAAAGAAAATCCAACTCGCTTCCTCTCAACCATTCAAATCGGTATTACCGTCATAGGCCTGCTCAGCGGCATCGTGGGTGAGGCGACGTTATCTGCACCACTAGCCGTGCAACTAGAACTGTGGGGCATGGATGCAACGCAAGCGAATGTTCTGTCTACCGCGGTCGTCGTTGTCGGTATTACTTACTTTGCGATTGTTGTTGGTGAACTCGTACCAAAACGCTTTGCTCAATCTCAAGCGGAAACCATCGCTGTGTTGGTCGCTATGCCAATCTATTGGTTGTCTAAAATCGCGACGCCGTTTGTTTTTGCTTTGTCTGCTTCAACGGAAGGTATTCTTAAGTTGATGGGCCGAGGTGGCGAAGAAGACAGTGTGACGGAAGACGATATTCATGCGCTTGTTAAAGAGGGCTCAGACTCCGGTGTGATTGAACGTGGTGAGCAAGAGATGATTCGCAATATCTTGCAGCTTGATGATCGCTTAGTGAGCTCATTGATGACGCCACGTCGAGACATCGATTTTCTGGATGTCGACCAACCTGTCGAGAACATCTTGAAGCAGCTCCGCTCATCAAAGCACAGCGTATTCCCTCTATGCCAAGACCATCTAAATAAGGTGGTAGGCACAGTGTCTGCCAAGGCTTTATTGAATCAGGCGGGTAATCTAAGTATTCAAGTGATCATGGGGCTGTCTAAATCTCCAATCTATGTACCGGAATCGATGAAGGCGCTACGCCTCCTTGGTTATTTTAAAGAGTCGGGCACTGAGATGGCATTCATTGTTGATGAGTATGGCGATGTTCAAGGCCTCGTGACTCATTACGACATTCTAGAGGCGATTGCGGGAGAGTTATCAAACAACCCGAACGACCTTTGGACTGAGTCTCTGCCAGATGGCTTGCTGGTGGATGGATTAATCCCGATTAGCGAACTGAAAAATCGCTTGGAGCTTTCAGAGTTAGAGGGTGAAAGCGAGGGCTTCCAAACTCTAAACGGACTCATCACATGGCTGCTAGGTCGCTTGCCTGAGACGGGAGAGATCGTTGAGTGTCAGCAGTGGCAGTTTGAGATTATCTCGGTTGAGAATAATCGTATTGTGAGCGTCAAAGCGACGCAAATCGTTAATGATTTGCTTGCAGCCGAAAGCTAGACTGACAGTTAATCATCCAGTCCATGGCTATTGGTGGGCATCTCTTTGTTGTCCATCATCACTAAGATTAGGTATGCTTCACCGCATACCTTTTTTGTTTCTATTGTTTCTATTGTTTGTTTTTGGAGTCCCCTTTGTCAGACCATCAATTCACCCCTCAAGATGAAATCTTCATGCGACGTGCCATCGAAGTGGCAAAAAAAGCGGAGCGTGAGGGAGAGGTGCCTGTTGGTGCCGTACTGGTAAAAGATGGTGAGATTATCTCTGAAGGGTGGAACCGTTCGATTGGCAGCCATGACGCAACAGCGCACGCTGAAGTAGAAACCTTGCGTAAAGCGGGACAGGTTCTGGAAAATTATCGACTGCTTGATACCACTTTGTATGTCACGCTTGAGCCATGCCCTATGTGTGCGGGTGCCTTGTTACACAGCCGAGTGAAGCGCATTGTTTTTGGCGCGCCAGACCTAAAAGCGGGTGCTGCAGGGACGGTGTTGAACTTGTTTGAGAGCCAAGCTTCCTATCACTATGCTGATGTTGAGCACGGGCTATTAGAGGATGAGTGTCGCGAGCAACTACAAGCGTTTTTCAAGCGTCGTCGAAAAGAGATAAAAGAGAAGCGAAAGCAAGAGCGTTTGCTAGAAGAGCAGCAGTTAGAAGCAGACAAGGCGCTTAAAAAGAAATAGCAGCAAGTTTAAGGCACTCTCATAGTAAGAGTGCCAAACCAGCTTACTTGGTTATAGAGTTTACTCGGCAATCATCTGCATGAAAGCACGGTTGCGCCAAATGATCTTCTTCTTATTATTTGAAAGCATACGCTTACGACGGTTTGCAGCAACTGTCTTATCAAGGCGTTTCGATTTCAGTTTCTTCATCATTTCAATGATTTCCTATTGGTCGTCTGACTGTGTCGTTTTGACTAACGACTTAATTATAGTGTGATTCGTCTGTTTGTTCTGTCGCGTAGAAGCTGACTTAGCAGAGCAACTCTATTCTTAAGCCTCTAACTTCGGCCAATGGTCTAGTGCAACAGAACGCTAATCTTGATTGTGGTGTGTCGTTATAAGGGGCGATTGTTACTGTAATATGACACTGCCTTTTATCCACACTACTCCTTTGTGTAAGCGATAGAAAGCGCAATAAAAAAGAGCAATACTGGAAGGTATTGCTCTTTTGGTTTCTATTTCGAAGACTCAGAACCGCTAACTGTTGACTCTGCAGCGCTGATGCTGGATTCAGCCCCAGAAGTCTCTAAAGGTGGAATAACGATCAACCCTTCAAGGCTCTCTTCTTGTTCTTTATTACGCTTATTTACATGGCCGATGATGCTTTGGTAATAACGGCGAATGTTCTCTACGTAGTTTCTAGCTTCATCACCACGGGCATAGCCATAGCGAGTTTGGCTGTAGTATTTCTTCTGTCTTAGTAGAGGCAGTCTGTCTTTTACATCACCCCAAGCATCAGGATCTCCGCCTTGCGCTTTGGTTAAGCGGCGTGCGTCCATCATGTGTCCGTAACCGACATTGTATGAAGCAAGCGCAAACCAGATCTTTTCATGTTGTGTGATTGAATCTGGTACACGGTTCACGATACGACGTAGGTATTCAACACCACCTTGTACCGACTGTTTAGGGTCAAGACGGTTGGTCACCCCAACACTCTTCGCTGTCGGTAGTGTCAGCATCATCATGCCACGAACACCCGTTGGTGATCGCGCGACCGGGTTCCAGTGAGATTCTTGATAAGCAAGTGCTGCAATCAAGCGCCAGTCAAACTCTTGCGAGTACTTCTGAAACAGCGGCGACCATTTTGGTAGCTTGCTGTCGAGCGCGCGGATAAAGGCACGAGTATCAACGTAATCAAAAGTGCCGATATGACCGATGTACTTTTCTTCTAGCGAAGCAAGTTCACCGGATTGTTTTAGGTTACCGAAGAATTCAATCAGCAATGCGTACAGGCTTTCATCTTCAGACTTCTCTAAGTACCAAGAGATAGGTTGGTCTTCAGTAAGCTCAAACGCCAATGCTACGTCTGGGTACAAACGTTGTGCTAGTGATAGTTCGATAGAATCGGCAACCGTAAATAGGCGCTCGCCCGTCGATACTTCTTTTAGCAGGTCATTGATGTCGGCATTGCCAACTGCATCGTAGATGAAGTCCTGGTGCGTGTTCTGTAATTGCTTAAGTGTTGGTTCGAAGTGCGAGTCTTTGACCACAACTAAAGAGGGCGTCAGAGTCTCGTTAGGTGACGCGTCTTCTGATTCAGCTTGCGCTTTGATGAATTCAGCCTGGCGGTCGTTTTCAAACTTGATCAGTTGGTCTAGGTTTCTTGGGCGCCATTGGCCTTTTTTATACACCACCTGTTGGCTTACATAGTAATAAGCAGGCGCTGCACGATAAGCACGTGTCAGTTTGTTGTTTTGCGTTAACCCAGTAGCGATAAGGTCGATCTCGCCTTTCTTTAGAGCAGGGAATAAGCCAGATAGACGGTAAGCCGGTTTAACCTCAAGCTTAACCCCTAGCTCTTGTGCAAACTCACGAGCCAATTCGTAATCGAGACCTGCAGGGCCATCAGGACCAATGTAGTAAGAGAGTTGGTTATTCAGAGTACCGACACGAAGCACGCCACGCTCTCGTATCTGCTCGAGGACACTTTTAGGTTCAGACTCAATCTGGCATGCGGTTAGCCCAAACAGAGCGATAACCAGCAGAAAGGACTTAGACAAAAAGATGAGAGAAAATTTAGGCATCAAAATGAAATCTCGAAAAGTGGAAGCCCCTTTATACCAAACCCCGCCAGACTGGCAAAGCAGGTTTCATTAAACAGATGTAAAAGTGGTGATAAATGCAGCAAAAACACCATTTACTCAGAAACATGAAAAAAATCACGCAAACGGTTGCTTTTGGTGTTACGTCACAAAAAAAAATGCTTTATAATGCGCTCGCATTGAAGAGGTGGAATCGGCATAGGTTTTTAAACCTTCGGGAATAGCTTCGAAGAAAACAGTTAGGTTTTTCCTTTAACCCACTGAATTTATTCCAATATCACCTTAATCAACTGCATAAGAGACCTAAGCACATGAGAATTTTGCGTGGCTCCCCAGCTCTATCTGAGTTTCGTGTTAACAAGCTTTTAGAGCTTTGTCGTGAATTAAGCTTACCTGTAACAGGTATTTACGCTGAGTTTGCCCACTTTGCTGATTTAACAGCAGACCTAGACGCGTCTGAAGTTGAGAAGCTAGAAAAGCTACTGACTTACGGTCCAACGATTGAAGAGCATGAACCTGAAGGTTTACTGCTGCTTGCTACTCCTCGTCCAGGTACTATTTCTCCTTGGTCTTCAAAATCTACTGATATCGCACATAACTGTGGTCTAGCGAAAGTATCTCGCCTAGAGCGCGGTACGGCTTTCTATATTGAAACGTCTTCTGAACTTTCTGAGCTTCAACTTGTTGAACTGAAAGCGATTCTTCACGACCGTATGATGGAAGTGGTATTCACGGACTTCGAATCAGCAGCAGCACTGTTCACCGTTGCAGAACCAGCACCTTATACGGAAGTTGATCTTCTTACTGGCGGCCGTAAAGCGCTTGAAGAAGCAAACGTTACCCTAGGTCTTGCTCTTGCAGAAGATGAGATTGATTACCTACTTGAAAGCTTTGTCACTAAGCTTGAACGTAACCCGACTGACATCGAGCTAATGATGTTCGCACAAGCGAACTCAGAGCACTGTCGTCACAAGATCTTCAACGCTGATTGGACTATCGACGGCGTTAAGCAAGAAAAATCATTGTTCAAGATGATTAAGAATACGTTTGAAGTGACACCTGATAACGTACTTTCTGCATACAAAGATAATGCAGCTGTTATGACGGGCTCTGAAGTAGGTCGCTTCTTTCCAGATCCTGAAACTCGCCAGTACAACTACCACCAAGAGAAGACACACATCTTGATGAAAGTTGAAACGCACAACCACCCAACGGCTATCTCTCCATGGCCGGGCGCATCAACAGGTTCAGGCGGTGAAATCCGTGATGAAGGCGCAACTGGTATCGGTGGTAAGCCAAAAGCAGGTCTAGTGGCGTTCTCTGTATCTAACCTTAAGATCCCGAACTTTGTTCAACCTTGGGAAACTGACTTTGGTAAGCCAAGCCGTATCGTTACTGCATTGGATATCATGCTTGAAGGTCCTCTTGGTGGCGCGGCATTCAACAACGAATTTGGTCGTCCAAACCTACTAGGTTACTTCCGTACTTACGAAGAGAAAGTAAACTCTCACGCAGGTGAAGAAGTACGTGGTTACCACAAGCCAATCATGCTGGCTGGTGGCCTAGGTAACATCCGTGACGAGCACGTTCAGAAGAAAGAGATCCCAGTAGGTGCAAGCCTAATCGTTCTAGGTGGTCCTGCGATGAACATCGGCCTTGGTGGCGGTGCAGCATCTTCAATGGATTCTGGTTCTTCTTCAGAAGATCTAGATTTCGCTTCTGTACAACGTGAAAACCCAGAAATGGAGCGTCGTTGTCAGGAAGTGATCGACCGTTGTTGGCAGCTAGGTGATGCGAACCCAATCGCATTCATCCACGATGTGGGCGCGGGCGGTATCTCGAATGCACTTCCTGAGCTAGTAGACGATGGCGAACGTGGCGGTATCTTCAACCTACGTGACGTGCCAAACGATGAGCCGGGCATGAGCCCACTTGAGATCTGGTGTAACGAATCTCAAGAGCGTTACGTAATGGCAGTTGCTGATAAAGACATGGCAACGTTCGACGCGATTTGTAAGCGTGAACGTGCACCATACGCCGTGGTTGGTAAAGCAACGGAAGAGCGTGAACTTAAACTTGAAGATTCACACTTCGACAACACGCCAATCGACATGCCGATGGACATCCTATTAGGCAAAACACCTAAGATGCACCGCGACGCGAAAACGCTAAAAGCGAACAACCCAGCGATTGACCGCTCTGGTATCGAAATGAACGAAGCGGTTGACCGTGTTCTTCGCCTACCAACAGTCGCTGAGAAAACATTCCTAATCACTATCGGTGACCGCTCGGTAACTGGCCTTGTTGCTCGTGACCAAATGGTTGGCCCATGGCAGGTTCCTGTTGCTAACTGTGCGGTAACGGCAGCAAGTTACGACTCTTACCACGGTGAAGCGATGTCTCTTGGTGAGCGTACGCCAGTAGCTCTACTAGACTTCGGTGCATCGGCTCGTCTAGCGGTTGGTGAAGCAATCACAAACATCGCAGCGACTAACATCGGTGATATCAAACACATTAAACTGTCGGCGAACTGGATGTCTCCAGCGGGTCACCCAGGTGAAGATGCAGGTCTTTACGAAGCGGTGAAAGCTGTCGGTGAAGAGCTATGTCCAGCTCTGGGTCTAACTATCCCAGTAGGTAAAGACTCAATGTCGATGAAGACGAAGTGGGAAGAGAACGGCGAGCAGAAAGAAGTAACGTCTCCGCTATCTCTTGTTATCACTGCATTTGCTCGTGTTGAAGATGTTCGTAAAACAATTACGCCGCAACTACGCACTGACAAAGGTGCTTCAAGTCTAGTTCTTATCGACTTAGGTAACGGCAAAAACCGTCTAGGTGCAACGGCACTAGCGCAAGTTTACAAGCAGCTTGGTGATAAGCCAGCAGACGTAGACAACGCAGCACAACTGAAAGGTTTCTACGAAGGTGTTCAAGCACTGGTTGCTAACGACCAAGTAGTGGCTTACCACGATAAAGGCGATGGCGGTCTATTCGTTACTCTTGCTGAAATGGCGTTTGCAGGTCACTGTGGTATTAATGCTGATATTGCTTCTTTAGGTGAAGACGCACTAGCTGCACTATTCAACGAAGAGCTAGGTGCGGTAATCCAAGTTCGTAACGATGACCTAGACGCGGTTCTTTCTACGCTTGCAGCCAACGGCCTAGAAGCGTGTTCACACGTGATTGGTTCTGTTGAGGCATCTGACGAGCTAGTGATTAAGTCCGGTGAGTCGGTTGTGATTGAACGTAACCGTACTGAACTACGTACTATCTGGGCAGAAACAACGCACAAGATGCAAGGTCTACGTGATAACCCAGCATGTGCCGACCAAGAGCACGAAGCGAAGAAAGACAACTCAGATCCAGGTCTAAACGTGAAACTGAGCTTCGATGTTAACGAAGATATCGCTGCACCTTTCATCAACACTGGCGCTAAGCCTAAGATGGCGATTCTACGTGAGCAGGGTGTTAACTCTCACGTTGAAATGGCAGCAGCATTCGACCGTGCAGGTTTCGAAGCAACTGATATTCACATGAGCGACATCCTTACTGGTCAAGCGGTACTTGATGAGTACAACGGTCTTGTGGCTTGTGGTGGCTTCTCTTACGGTGACGTACTAGGCGCTGGTGAAGGTTGGGCTAAGTCGGTTCTGTTTAACGACTCGACTCGTGAGCAATTTGAAAACTTCTTCAAGCGTGAAGATACCTTCTCTCTAGGTGTATGTAACGGTTGTCAGATGCTGTCTAACCTACGTGAACTTATTCCAGGTGCAGAGTACTGGCCACGTTTCGTTCGCAACGAATCTGAGCGTTTTGAAGCACGTTTCAGCCTAGTTGAAGTTCAGAAATCTGATTCTGTATTCTTCAATGGCATGGAAGGTTCTCGTATGCCAATCGCAGTTTCTCACGGTGAAGGCCGCGTAGAAGTGCGTGACAACGACCACCTAAATGCGATTGAAAATTCAGGTACGGTTGCTCTACGTTACGTTGATAACCACGGTAACCCGACGCAGCAATACCCGAATAACCCGAACGGTTCGCCAAACGCTATCACAGGTTTAACCACGACGGATGGCCGCGTGACTATCATGATGCCTCACCCAGAGCGTGTATTCCGTACAGTAGCTAACTCTTGGTCTCCAGAAGGTTGGGGCGAGAATGGTGCTTGGATGCGTATGTTCCAAAACGCACGTAAGAACGTGGGTTAATCATGCCGCGTTAATCTAGATTAGATTAAGCAAAAATCAAAAGCGCAGATCGAAAGGTCTGCGCTTTTTTTTGTGAATTTTTTTGGAACCAGAGTGATAAATTGAGGTTTGCAGTTTGCTGTTCTAAAAATCTCCACTACGCTAAATGTTATGGAATCAATTTGTTAGGCGAATAATGTCTGTTTTTACGCAGAGTCATATTCGTTCGTCTGTGCAAAAACTGAATCAATCATCGTGGCATAAGAGGGAACTATGAAAACAACAATCACAAAAGCCGTTGCAGTGGCAGCGATTGTCATGTCGTTAGCTGGGTGTGTAGGTAGTAACGCTGTTACTGGGAAATTAATGAAGTTTAACGTCGAGGTAGTGGATAACCGTTACGCTCGTGCGGGCGTCAACTTCTTGCTTGCTCCGGTTTACGCATTGACTACTGCAGCCGATTACATTGTATTTAACTCGATTGAATTCTGGGCTGGTAAAAACCCACTTACTGGTGCGCCTCACATCTTCGATAGCAAAGTCGATACCATGATCGATGTGAATGACAGTCTAGACGATTCACTAAAAGAAGCACCACTAGGCTTCAACAATCGCCAGATCGAATGGGGTGAAATGCAGCAAATCGATGAAAACACGATTCGCATGGATATCACTTACAACGATGGTCAGAAAGCAGTACTACTGGGTGTTCGCGATGGCGATAAGGTCAGCTACTACATGGATGGCACATTGGTATCTGAAACCTCTATCCAGGCTCTAGAGCAGTTAGCCGCAGAGAAAGTGTAACGTCTTTCATTATCTATAGATAAAAGAAAAGCCGCTGGATTTAACCCCAGCGGCTTCGTATTTTCTAGCATCTAGCATCTAGCATCTAGCATCTAGCATCTAGCATCTAGCATCTAGCGCTTAGATTAGTTGTTGCTGTGTAGCTCGCTGTTCAGCTCAACAGCAGACTTGTTCGCTAGACACTCAATTTGACCTGTGATCGAGTTGCGACGGAACAGCAGATCAGAAACACCAGCTAGGTCGCGAGCTTTAATGATTTCTACCTCGTTGCCTTCTTTATCTAGCATGCGAACTTTTGTACCAGCCGTTACATATAGACCAGACTCAACAGTGCAGCGGTCGCCCATTGGGAAGCCAAGACCTGCGTTTGCGCCTAGTAGGCAGTTTTCGCCGATAGAGATAACCATAGTACCGCCACCAGACAGAGTACCCATGATAGAAGCGCCGCCACCGATGTCTGAACCGTTACCTACAACAACACCTGCAGAGATACGACCTTCAACCATGCTTACGCCTGTTGTACCCGCGTTGAAGTTGATGAAACCTTCGTGCATTACCGTTGTGCCTTCACCCACATGTGCGCCAAGACGAACACGAGAAGTATCAGCAATACGAATACCTGTTGGTACCACGTAATCCACCATTTTAGGGAATTTGTCTACGCAATCTACAGACAGAGAGCGACCAGCTAGGCGAGCTTCGATTTGACGATCCGCTAGTTCAGGAAGGTCGATTGGGCCTTCGTTTGTCCATGCGATGTTGTGCAGTAGACCGAAGATGCCGTCTAGTACCGTACCGTGTGGTTGAACTAGGCGGTTAGAGATAAGTTGTAGCTTTAGGAAGCCTTCAGCAACAGATGCTGGCTTCTCGTCAGTCGCAAGAACAACAAGAACCAATGGTTGATCAGATGCTGCTGCTTTTTCTGCGAAAGATGCGTTTGCTGCATCGTCGTTTGCTGCGAATGCTTTCGCTAGTTCTGCGCTTTGTGCAGCAGAGATTTCGATAGCTTGGTTGCCTTCAGTGTAACCTGCTACTTCACCTACAGCCGCTACTAGAGCGTCGCTTGGGTTTAGAAGTGGGCTAGGGAAGAACGCTTCAATGATTTTATTGTCGCGGTTTTTGGTTGCCGTACCGAAGGCTAGTGAAAAGAAAGCCATGTTGAATCTCCATGTGTTGAGTCTTGATTTTGCTATTTCTTAACAGCAGCTCGAATAACCAGTGCTGTCGTTAGCAAAGTTAATTTAATTGCGTTCATCATAAAGAGAGCGCCCTCGTTATGAAAGGGCGCATCGGGATAAAGTCTGTAAAATGATATTGCTTGTCTTTTTAGCGATAGTTTTCATTATCCGGATATCACACCACGTTCTTAATGTTGCAGTGTTTAATTAAACTATGCAGCATAATTTGATTTCCATATTCGCTACTCATACCTAACCCACCTTGTTGTTAGCTATATCAATAGGATGAGTCACACTTCCTTTATAAATCTATGTTTATTATCAGAATTATTCGACTTCTGTTGATTAATCGCTTGTGCCTACAGTCCGAGTAAATACTCAAGTTTTCAGCTGCGTAATTAAGATGAAGATCACTATAACCCTATATTAATTAAGTATATTTCCAGCCATAACGACATTAAAACGATTAATAAAGGATCTTCTATGAATTTTACTAAGTCTTTACTGGTGCTCTCTATCGGCGTAGCGATGGTTGGCTGTGGCTCGGACAGCAATGATACCGCAGTGACATGTGACACTGCTGCTTCTTGTACCAAGTTTACTGTTTTACATACCAACGATAACCACGGTCGTTTTTGGGAGAACAGTAAGGGTGAGTACGGAATGGCTGCTCGCAAGACTTTGATCGATAGCATTCGTGCTGAAGTCACCCAAAACGGTGGTGAAACCATTCTATTGTCTGGTGGTGATATTAATACAGGTGTGCCTGAGTCTGACATGCAGAACGCAGTACCGGATTTTGTTGGTATGAACCTTCTTGGTTACGACGCAATGGCATTAGGTAATCATGAGTTCGACAACAGCTTAGATGTGCTAGAGATGCAGGCTGAACTGGCTGATTTCCCGATGCTTGCAGCGAATATTTATATCAAAGATGGAGATACAGTTACTGATGAACGCCTTTTCTCTCCATACAAAGTATTCACTATTAATGGGTTAAAAATAGCTGTTATTGGCCTGACAACCAAAGATACGGCGAAATTGGTTAACCCTGATAATGTCGCGACGATTCATTTTGCGGACCCGCAAGTAGAAATCAAAAAAGCCATAAAAGAAATCGAGGCCAATGAAACGGTTGACCTGATTTTTGCTACCACGCATATGGGGCACTACGCCGATGGTCAACATGGTAGTGAAGCTCCTGGTGATGTGTTACTTGCTCGTTCACTGGAGGAAGGGCAATTAGATGCCATTATTGGCGGGCACTCCCAAAACCCAGTTTGTATGGAAGGTAATGAATACGCAGACTTTAATCCGGGAGATGATTGTAAGCCAGATCAGCAGAATGGGACTTACATCATGCAAGCACATGAATGGGGCAAGTATGTAGGTCGAGCTGACTTTGAGTTTTATGAAGGCAAACTGCATTTAGCGAAGTACGATCTGGTTCCTGTGAACTTGAAAGAGAAAGACGAAAATGGTGATTATCAGTTTATCCAAACTGAGATTGAACCAGACTCAACAGTGATTGCGACGCTTTCTGCGTATCAGCAACAAGGCCAAGAGTTGCTTGATGAAGTGATCTCAAATACAGATGCGAAGCTTGAAGGTGATCGTAATGTGGTTCGCTCTGAGCAGACTAACCTTGGTCACTTATTAGGCCACGCTTACCGAACTTACGACTTAGTGAATGCTGATTTCGGCGTGATGAATTCTGGTGGTGTACGTGATTCGATTCAAGTGGGGGATGTGACGTATCGTGATGTGTTGACGGTTCAACCTTTTGGTAATTTCGTAACCAAAGCTACGATGACAGGAGCTGAAGTAAAAGAGTATTTAGACGTTGTTGCTACGATGACGGCAGGTTCTGGCGCTTATGCTCAGCTGGATAATATTAGCTTGACTGTAAATTGCGACTCGAGTGATGTGACCATACGTGACATTAACAATAAAGGTTTCAGCTTAACTGATACTTATACCTTTTCTGTGATCAGCTTTAGTGCAGCTGGTGGTGATGATTATCCGGTAATTGATGTTGAATCGACGCAGCTGGCGGATGCCTTTGTACTTCGTGAATTCTTTGTGAAGCATCCTAATATAACAGCTGCAGATTATGCGCCAGAAGCTGGTAAGTTAATCTATATGAGTAATGGCTTGGAAGTGAAAGGTTGTCCTGCTAGCTAATTTATAACTCATAAACAAAAACGACAAAGAAAATAGCCAGCGAATCGCTGGCTATTTTTGTATAAAACTTAGTGGAGTTAGAGGCTAGACAAACAGTGCTTTATGAGCTTGCTCGATACCTTCAATCAACATCTGCATACCGATAACAGCCAGTATCAAACCCATCATTCGAGTAATCACGTTCAGTGCGCTTGGCCCTACCGCTTTCACGAAGCGTTCGCCAAACACAAACAATACGTAAGTTAAGGTACACAACAGACCAAACGCGATGATGGTGATGACGGTTTCATAGATGCCCTCGGTGCTAGCAAAGTTCATCGCGGTGGCAATTGTCCCCGGACCTGCCAGTATCGGCATGGCCAGTGGTGATACTGCGATACTTAGCGCCGCGTCTTGTTGGGCATCTGAGTTAACCTTCTCTTTCGCCTTCGAGTGTGTCGATTCACCTTGTAGCATGTGAAAGCCAATCAAGAAGACCAAAATACCGCCTGTGATGCGCAGGGCATAAAGCGTGATACCAAAAAGGTCGAAGATCAGCTTGCCTGAAATGGCAAACGTACTGACGATGATGAATGCGATAAACACTGAGCGAAACGCGATTGACTTAACTGTCTCTCTGTCGTTGTCGCCTGTTAAACCAAGAAAGATTGGCGTGTTAGCGATAGGGTTCATGATGGCGAAAAAGCCCATGAACACTGTGATGGTATGAATGATGAGCTCTTTCATATTATTCCTTTAAAAAGATGCAGTTAAATACACATATTGAATAAGAATAGATACTAGAGCAAGTATGAATAAAAAACAGCCAGCATAGGGCTGGCTGTATAGTTTTAGTGATGGGAGTAGAGTTTTGATTGTGTGTTGGTGTCGATTTTTCAACTAACGCCTCGGCTTGAGGCGCTAAATGCTGACAATCACTTCTATCATTATGCGTTTTGAGATTCGCTTACCGCGACAGCCAGTGCAACCGTAGCACCGACCATTGGGTTGTTACCCATGCCAATGAAACCCATCATAGCAACGTGAGCAGGAACTGAAGAGCTACCTGCAAACTGAGCGTCTGCGTGCATTCTGCCCATGGTATCTGTCATGCCGTAAGACGCAGGGCCTGCCGCTACGTTGTCTGGGTGCAATGTACGACCTGTACCACCGCCTGAAGCAACTGAGAAGTAAGGCAGACCTTGGCGAGTACGCTCTGCTTTGTAGATACCCGCAACAGGATGTTGGAAGCGTGTTGGGTTGGTTGAATTACCCGTAATGCTCACATCCACCTCTTCTCTGTGCATGATTGCTACCCCTTCACGAACATCATCAGCGCCGTAACACAAGATCTCTCCGCGAGGGCCATTTGAGAAACGGCGACGTTCTGTTTCAACGAGTTCACCGGTTTGGTAGTCGTATTGAGTGCGCACGTAAGTGAAGCCATTGATGCGTGAGATTAAGTACGCCGCATCTTTACCTAAACCATTTAGGATAACTTTTAATGGATTTTTACGTGATTTATTGACGTTCAGTGCGATTTTAATTGCGCCCTCAGCGGCAGCAAAAGACTCGTGACCTGCAAGAAAAGCAAAGCAATGACTCTCTTCATTCAGAAGACGAGCAGCAAGCGCACCATGACCAATACCTACTTGACGTTGCTCGGCAACACTACCGGGTTTTGTGAATGCTTGGAGGCCTTCACCGATGATGTTGGCTGCTTGTTCAGCGTTGCTCGCTTTACGGAATAGAGCCATGGCTGTACCTAAAGTATATGCATCGGCTGCGCTTTCAAAAGCAATTGGTTGAGTGTCCATCACCAAGGTTTTTGGGTCTACATTGTGGGCTTTACAGTATTGCTCAGCTTGCGCCAAAGAGTCGAAGTTCATTTCTGCCAAAGCGCGAGTTACTGATTCATTAAGTTGAGTGTTCATAATATCTTTCCTCTAAATTGGCAAAAATTACTGTTGGCGTGGGTTAATGGTGGTCACGGCTTCGTCGAAGCGACCATAAGTCCCTGTAGCAAGATCGGCCGCTTCATTGGCTGGCACACCTTGATTAATCGCCTTCATCATTTTTCCGAGGTTGAGATACTCGTAGCCAATCACTTCGCTGTGGTCATCAAGTGCAAGCTTGGTCACATAGCCCTCTGCGAGTTCTAGGTAACGGACGCCTTTTGCTGCGGTTGAGTAGCTGGTACCAACTTGGCTGCGCTGGGTTTGACCTAAATCTTCTAATGCAGCACCGATTTCTAGGCCATCTTCAGAGAAAGCAGATTGAGTTCGACCGTAAACAAACTGCAGGAAGATTTCGCGCATCGCGACGTTAATCGCGTCACACACTAAGTCAGTATTGAGCGCTTCTAGGATAGTTTTTCCGGTGAGGATTTCAGCGGCCATCGCGGCAGATTGCGTCATGCCTGAGCAGCCGATAGTCTCGATGAGTGCTTCTTCGATGATGCCGTTTTTTACGTTAAGAGTCAGTTTGGCTGCACCTTGTTGTGGTGCACAAGTGCCTACGCCATGGCTTAAGCCAGAAATAGCGATGACATCTTTTGGACTAACCATGGCGCCTTCAACTGGAATTGGAGCCGAGTTGTGAAGATCACCCCTTTGAATAGGGCACATGGATTGAATTTCTGAAGAGTAATGCATATTGTTTTCTCACTAATAAAGTCGTATTGACCTAGGGCGTTGAGAAAACAGGACGTGTTGGAAGAGGTGCGGCTAGTTCACTACAGATCTTGAGTATCGATAATCCAAAGGAGTCATGGGATTTGGTCCTAATAGACGCAGCCCATTTCAAAGTGGAGGAGTAGCGATACATCCAACAGTATTACCTGTTTTCGATTCTGTAGGAGTCATTAGCACGGTTCAAAAGAACGGGCGGTTGAAGCAAAAGCTTAGGTGGAACCCCATCACCTGATGGCTATAGATTAGATCTTTATCACACTTTTGTGCAAGCGAATGTTTAGAGCGATTTCGACTATAAACAAGCATCATTATATTTCGATAAGTATAAAAAAACGCCAATAACTGACTCTGATTAGAGGTGTCATTGGCGTTTTTTAGAAAACTTCAGCTAGTTAAGCCGCATCTTCTTCTGCGTCTTCAACAGCTTCAAGCTTCTTCGCTTTTTTCGGAGCTGGCTTACGCTTCGCACCTAATGCGTAAAGAACTTCTTCTTTGTTCTTCGCTAGGTACATTGCAAGTTCTTCTTGCTTGCCTTCATCTTCAACTAAATCGCTTTTGCCTAACAGTTCAAAAAGCTCATCAGCCATATCCAGCATTTTGTCGTATGCGTCAGCTTCGGCTTTAGAGGTAAAAGTCATTTTCTCTTCTCCGTTGCGTTCCACCACGTACTTGACGATAACAGCCATGGTTAATCCTCTAAGTTTGATAAATTTTACTGGCTTTTTATACAGTTTCTGATGTTAAAAGTCCAGTTGGAGCCCGAACTATGCGGCCTCAATCTTGATGTGTCGCCCAGTCTTCACAATAACTCATGAAAGATTTCAGCAATGGGCTTTGGTACTTGTCTTTGTGGACCAGCATCCAGAACCGACGTTTCATATCAAGTGGCACATTAAGCGCTTTTACACGGCCTGAATCGATCGCTCGCTGAGCAGCTAAACGAGACAAACAGGCAAAGCCAAGACCGGCAGAAACAGAGTTGATGATTGCTTCTGTGGTGTTGAGCTCAAAAGACTCATACCAATGCTCGATGCGTGGTGCGACGGCTCGTAGGAAAAACTCACGCGTTCCTGAACCGGATTCGCGCAATATCCAATGGCTGTCTTCTAAATCTCGCAACGCGATTTTGTCTTTTGCCACTAAAGGATGTTGATTACTAACGATAATACACATTTCATCGCTACTAAACTGGCTAGAGATCAACTCCGGATGGAGTGTTTTTCCTTCAATTAACGCGATATCCAGTTCATAATCCACCAACTTTTGACAGATCAGGGCACTGTTTGAGATGAACAAACTCTGGTCTTGGTGCTGAGTTTTTTCTCGAAAGCCAGACAAAATAAAAGGCGCAACCTGATTACCGATCGTGTCACTCGCGCCAACCTTGAGATTGCCACTTAAGGGCTGGTCGTCACGGAACAGAACATCGATGCCTGCTGCCCGGTGAAGAATCTCATCAGCCAAGGGAAGCAGTTTATGTCCTTCTTGATTGAGAATTAATCGGTTGTTGACCCGGTCAAATAGAGAGTGCCCTAGCTGTTTTTCCATTTCACCGAGTGCCATGCTAACCGCGGCTTTAGAGAGAAACAGAGCTTCCGATGCGGCGGTAAGTGTCGAATGCTGGGTAATGGTGACAAACACTTTGAGCTGTTTGATTGAGATATTAGCCATCAGGTTCCTACTTTTACGCTGCTGGTGGAATTGGTTGTTCAGTATTGATGAACGCTTGTTATATATAATTGGATATAACTTAACGAAGTGCAAGCGTATTATGGCTTCAACAAGCTGATGAGTTCACAAGTTTTGTGAATTAAGTTCAAGAGAGGCTCACATGATTCAACGTATTAAATATAGATTAACAGGAGCTCCAACACCCATGGCAGGGTTAGCACTAGCAATCGCAAGTTTAGGCTGGTGCTGGGATGGCGTTTTAGTCGCACAAGGTATTTTACACACTCCTGGTTTAGTGCAGTGGACCAGTGCGGGTGTCGCGGCGGTATTACTTCTTGTTTTAGCTGTGAAATTTTTGATTCATGGTCATTTATTGCGTGAAGATCTTGCTCACCCTGTAGTGGGTAGTGTAGTACCAACATTTGCGATGGGCAGCATGGTGGTGTCAGCATCTTTAGCGCCGATTTCTCAATTTTTACAAGAAGCGATGTGGCTTGCAGCGGTTGCTCTACACGTTATCTTCTTAGTGAGCTTTTTGTACCACAGAGCTAAAAACTTTGAGATTCACCATATGGTGCCAAGCTGGTTCGTACCGCCAATCGGTATCATTGTGGCAGATGTATCTTTCTCGGGTAATCCAGTTTTAGAGCCTGTAGCGAACGCGACTTTGGTATTCGGCTTATTAGTTTACGCTGTGATGCTACCACTGATGGTTTACCGTTTGATCTTCTCTCACGAAGTGCCAGATGCAGCAAAACCAACCATTGCTATTATGGCAGCACCAGCAAGCCTATCTTTGGCGGGATACCTAACAGTGACAGCAAGCCCTTCACCAGTGATCATTGGTTTGTTATTTGGTATTGCAGTGTTGATGACGTTCATTATCTACATGGCGTTTTTCAAACTACTTCGTCTGCCATTTAGCCCTGGCTATGCAGCGTTTACCTTCCCAATTGTGATTGGTGCAACAGCCTTGTTTAAATTGGCTGCGTGGATGGAAGCACAAGATATTGAAGCGCATTACATTAACCAAGTGTTTAACCTAGCTTATTTAGAGCTGATTGTTGCGACGTTGGTGGTAGGTTATGTCGCTGTTCGTTACTACATGAACTACAAACCTCACCGTGTTTTAAGTGCGGTAGCGGGCAGATTGTAAAGGGCAATAGTTCAAAAGATAAACGGACCTTAAGCTTTCGGTATTTCATAAGCTTATATTCCTCATCCAAACTCAGCACTTATGCTAATCTGGCAGTATATTGTGGCAAGATTAGCGTGAGTGCACTTTGTTTACTGTTTACCATTCCAATAAAGTTGATACTTTAAAAATTCTTCTCGTTCACTTAATCAAAAGTGACCCTTTAGCCAATCCTTTCGAAAAAGAGCAGATCTTGGTTCAGAGCCCGGGTATGTCTCAATGGCTTAAGATGGAACTCGCCAAAGAGTTTGGTGTAGCAGCAAATATCGATTTTCCTCTTCCAGCGACCTTCATTTGGGATATGTTTACCCAAGTGCTTCCTGACGTACCGAAACGCAGTGCTTTTAACAAAGAAGCGATGACGTGGAAGCTAATGAGTTTGCTACCTGCGAAGCTTGACCACCCTGATTTCTTACCCCTACAGCGCTATCTTGAAAACGACGAAGACGGCTCTAAGTTGTATCAATTAGCCGAGAAAATTGCCGATATCTTCGATGGCTACTTAGTATATCGCCCTGAGTGGATGGCGATGTGGGAAGCGGGAGAACCCGTTGCTGAATTGATTGATAGTGAAGGACAACAAGAGCACCCTTGGCAGCCGATTTTGTGGAAGGCACTCTACGAGCAAACGCTCTCTCAAGGCCAATCGAAA
Source organism: Vibrio sp. T3Y01 (assembly GCF_013114525.1). Classification (NCBI taxonomy): domain Bacteria; kingdom Pseudomonadati; phylum Pseudomonadota; class Gammaproteobacteria; order Vibrionales; family Vibrionaceae; genus Vibrio; species Vibrio sp. T3Y01. The sequence goes on from NZ_VTXJ01000020.1 coordinate 39,301, forward strand.
TATCACCGTGGTAACTTGTATCACGACTTCATTGAAGCGTTAGCTAATCAACAAGGCCAGTTACAACACCTGCCGAAACGTCTGTTTGTGTTTGGTATTTCGTCACTGCCTCCTCGCTACATGGATGCCTTGAAGGCTCTGGGTGAGCAGATTGATGTGCACTTGATGTTCACCAACCCAAGTAAGCCTTATTGGGGAGACATCAAAAGCCTCAAAGATTTAGCAAGGTTTGAGGCTAAGCAACGTAAAAAACTCGCTTTGTCTAACAATATGCTCTCATCAGCTGGCTCGTCTTCCCTAATGGAAGGGGGGAAATATGAAGTGCATGATGAACTACATATTGATAATGCCATTGGAAATAACTTATTAGCTTCGATGGGAAAATTAGGACGAGATAACTTACTTTTGCTTTCTGAGGGAGATACTGAGGAGTATCAATTTTTTATTGATGTAGAGCGAGATGGCTTACTGCATCAAATTCAAAGAGATATCCTTGAATTGGAAGAGCATCGCAATGATGAAATTTTAGACTCCAGCAACCATAAACAAGTGGTTGAGCTGGGCGATCGTTCATTGACGGTACATGCTTGTCACAGCCCAATGCGTGAGGTTGAAGTTCTTCATGATCAGTTGTTAGCAATGTTTGACGCTGACCCGACATTAAAGCCACGCGATATCATCGTGATGGTGGCAGATATCAATGCCTACAGCCCTGCGATTCAGGCGGTATTTGGTAATGCTCCGGGTGAGCGTTATATCCCTTACTCGATCTCGGATAGAACGGCAGACCAAGAGAGCCCAATTCTGACCGCGTTCATGCAGTTGGTCGCGCTACCGAACACGCGTTGTCTAGCTTCTGAACTTCTAGAGCTATTAGAAATCCCAGCGATGATGGCACGCTTCGGTATTGATGAATTTCAATTTGAACAAGCTAAGCAGTGGGTTGAAGAAGCGGGTATCCGTTGGGGTGTTGACTCTTCTACCGCAACGGAATTTGATCTACCTGCAACCGAGCAAAATACTTGGCTATTTGGTATTCAGCGCATGCTCTTAGGTTATGCGATGTCGGATTCTGCAGGTTTGTTTGAAACTGAACACTCTCCGATTGCTGCTTATAACGAAGTTCAAGGCATTAACGCCGAACTTGCTGGTAAGTTAGCGCACTTTATTGATCGTATTGCCCATTACCGTCAACGCCTTGCTGAGACGCAATCCATCGATATGTGGCGTGAAACCTTGCTGCAAATGATTGATGATTTCTTCGCCGTTGAGCTAGAAGGCGAGGTGGTGCTTAAGTCGATTCGTGATGCACTTTCTCAACTCAATGAACAGCTTGATGATGCCTTGTACGAACAAGAGCTATCGCCAAGCATTATCTATCAGTACTTGAATAATAAACTGTCGGGCGCGCGTATCAGTCAGCGTTTCTTAGCGGGGCAAGTGAACTTCTGTACCCTGATGCCGATGCGTTCCATCCCGTTCAAAACTGTTTGTCTGTTAGGCATGAATGACGGTGTTTACCCACGCTCAATGCCGCCAGAAGGTTTTGACCTAATGAACGGACGCACTCGTCCCGGTGACCGTTCTCGTCGTGATGATGACCGTTACCTATTCTTAGAGGCGATGTTGTCGGCGCAAGAGTGTTTATACATCAGTTATGTCGGACGCTCGATTCAAGATAATACTGAGCGAGTACCGTCGGTATTGGTTTCTGAGTTGATTGAGTACTGCCACCAGAACTACTGCCTAAGTGCAGATCAAGCGTTACCAAGTGATGATTCTGGTATCAATCTGACTCAAGCGATCAGCTTTGAGCACACCATGACTCCGTTCAGCCCGGCAGCTTTTACACAAGGTGATGAAAGCCATGTATTGAGCTACGCCAAAGAGTGGCTTCCTGCGGCTAACCGTTCTGGTGAACGCAGTGGTGAATTCAATCGCGCGTTGGATGACTACTTGCTTGGCGCGACTTATCCGTTAGAACTCGATTTGGTTGAGCTACAGCGTTTCTGGCGCTTGCCAGTGCAATACTTCTTTAATCGCCGCTTAAAGGTAGTGTTTGAGCCACCGCTTCCGGTAATGGAAGACGACGAGCCGTTCGTGCTTAATGGCTTAGAAAGCTTCCAGCTTAAAGATGCGCTGCTGCAGGTACTGTTGGATCACCCAGAAGGAGCAGATGAAGCGGTTCGCTTGTTTGTTTCTGAGCAAAAAGCCCAAGGTCGATTGCCGGTTGGTGCTTTTGGTGATATCGAGTTTGAAACCAACCGTGTTCAAGCAGAAGACTTAGCCAAAGAGATTCGATTTGTAAGTGGGCAGCCACAGCAAGATCTTGAGGTAAATATTGAATTTGACGTGCTAGGTGAAGGCAAACCGGTTCGTTTGATGGGCTGGCTTACTCAAAACTATCAATCGGGTTTAGTGCGTTTTCGTAGTGGCAAAATACGCTCTCAAGATTACTTGGCCGCGTGGATCGATCACTTGTGTTGCGCAGTGATGGGCCACGGCAAAACGACTCATATTATTGGCTATGACAGAAAAGAAGGCGTGGTTCACCAAACGCTACAGCCTATTGGCGATGCGCAGCAGGCGAAGAGTTTGTTGGCGGAGTTAGTACGACTGTTCTATCAAGGTATGACTGCACCACTGCCTTACTTCCCAAAAACCGCATTGGCCGGCGTTGAAGCGGGCTTTAGCCGTGGTAAATGGGTCGATGATGAAGAGAAGTCACTTAAGAAAATGGCCGATACTTTTAATGACAGCTTCGCTTTCACTGGCGAGGGTCGAGATACCTACATCTCGCGTATTTGGCCTAAATGGGACGATGAGCTGGCTGCTGAGTCGCGAATGTATTCGACGCTTGTGTTACAGGCGGCAAGGTTGGCGGCTGCCGATCTGGAAGATCAGGAGTAAGTGGCTGTGATCGACAAGATCAATCGCGGGTTCGCTGAATTAATGAATGACAGAAGAGAGTCGCTGGTAAGCGTTTGGAGTGTCTGCTTTCCTGGAGAAAGGAAGCAAGGTACAGGAAATAAAGTGGCCGCCAGTAAATCATTATTAGTGTAGGGCGTTCGCTGTACGGCCACAGGTCAGAGGGACCATTATTCTGTGGTTCTAAGTAGGCAATGAGTATAAAACTCGAATCGCGCTCCTGAACTCGTGGGCGAATAGTAGCGAGGCGATCCGAATTGATCCGTGAGAGAGATCGCACTAACTATTAACAAATCAGCGTAGGACGTAAATTGAATGACGTTTTCCACGCTAGGTCACATTTGTAACAACATATTTATCAGAAGGCAGTAAGGCATGACGACCACAAGCAGTGTTCAGGTAATTGCTCCACAAACACTCAACACCATGACGTTTCCACTTCATGGTGCGCGTTTAATTGAAGCATCGGCGGGTACAGGTAAAACATTTACCATCGCTGGCTTGTACTTACGCCTACTGCTCGGACACGGCACGGCAGCACCACAAGGTGAGCTCGCGGAAGCTACCCGACATCACGAGCCGCTCACTGTAGATCAAATCCTGGTCGTGACTTTTACCGAAGCGGCAACCGCAGAGCTACGAGATCGTATCCGTGCTCGAATCCATGATGCGCGCATTGCGTTTGCTCGTGGGCAAAGTGATGACCCAGTGATTGCTCCTTTGCTGCAAGCAATCGAAGACCACGCTGGCGCTGCGAAAACACTGCTCAATGCCGAAAGGCAAATGGACGAAGCCGCGGTATACACCATTCACGGCTTCTGTCAGCGTATGTTGACTCAAAATGCCTTCGAGTCTGGCAGCCGCTTTGATAATGAGTTTGTGACTGATGAAAGCCATCTTAAAGCGCAAGTGGTAGCCGACTACTGGCGTAAGCAGTTTTACCCGTTACCTATTCAACTGGCTGGTGAGGTTCGTAATATCTGGGGTTCACCGGCTGCATTATTAGCAGACGTCAATCGTTATCTGACGGGCTCTCCATTGAAGCTAACCGTCGACGCGATGTCGGGGGATTTGCAAACTCTGCACAACCAAAACCTAGATAAAGTGAAGCAACTTAAAGCGCTGTGGTGTGAGTCTGAAGCGGACTTTTTGGCTTTGATCTCTGCTTCGGATGTGAACAAACGTAGCTACACCAAGAAGTCTCTGCCGACATGGTTAGAAGCGGTGACAGCATGGGCGCAGAGCGACACTCATGATTATCAATATCCAGACAAGTTAGAAAAGTTCTCTCAAGCTACGTTAATCGAAAAAACACCGAAAGGTACCGCACCTCAGCATGCAGTTTTCGAAGCGATTGAGGATTTCTTAAATCACCCGGCTGACTTGAAAGCTCCGTTATTAGCGCATGCGATTACTCATTGTCGAACTATGCTAGCCAAGGCAAAACAGCAGAAGCAGTGGTTATCATTTGATGATCTACTGACTCAGTTATCTGCGTCGATCGATGTCGATGAGCAGTCATTGCTGGTGGAAAGAATTCGCACCTTATACCCAGTGGCGATGATCGATGAATTCCAAGATACCGATCCGCTGCAGTACAGTATTTTTAGCCGAATCTACCTCGATAACCCGCAGTGTGGTCTGTTTATGATCGGTGACCCGAAGCAGGCTATCTACGGTTTCCGTGGCGCGGATATCTTTACCTACATTAAGGCAAGAAACCAAGTTAGTGCTCACTATACGTTAGGGACTAACTGGCGTTCGAGTGCAGATATGGTCAGCGCAGTAAACCAAGTGTTTATGAATTCGGATAGCCCGTTTATCTACGATCAAGACATTCCATTTTTGCCCGTTGCTGCCAGTCCATCTGCTGACAAGCGCCAATGGGTGATGAATGGCCAGACTCAACATGCACTGACCTTTTGGCTGCAAGAGGCTGAAGACAAGCCATTGCCGAAAGGTGAATATCACAAGGCAATGGCAGAAGCGACAGCGAGTCAAATTCAAACTATTCTGACCGCTTCTCAAAATCAACAAGCCTATTTTGATAATGGCAAAAAACAGCATGCCGTGAATGCGGGTGATATTGCTGTCTTGGTTCGAACCGGCAGTGAAGGTCGTCTGATCAAGAACGCGCTGTCTGAGCAAGGCATTGCAAGTGTGTATTTGTCTAACAGAGACAGTGTATTAACCAGCTTGGTTGCGCAAGATATTCAACGCCTTCTGCAAGCGGTGCTGACACCAGAAAACGACCGAGCATTGCGCGCGAGTCTAGCCTCCGAGTTATTTGCTCTAGATGCGGCTTCATTGGATGAACTCAACAACGATGAAGTGGTGTGGGAAAACGTGGTTAACGAGTTTCGTGAGTATCGTAAGTTGTGGCTACAGCGTGGCGTGCTACCAATGCTTCGTAGCGTGATCAGCAAGCGACATCTCGCGGAACGCTTGCTGGAAGAAGAAAATGGTGAGCGCTCACTTACCGATTTAATGCACATTGGCGAATTGCTGCAACAAGCAAGGCAGGAGCTCGATAGTGATTATGGTTTGTTGCGTTGGTTGGCAGAAGCGATTTCCGATGCTCAAAATGGTTTAGGCGGCAGTGAGGATGACATTCAGCGTCTTGAGTCAGAGAGAAACTTGGTTCAAATCGTTACCATTCATAAGTCGAAAGGTTTGGAATATGACTTAGTATTCCTACCATTTGTTACGAGTTACCGAGAAGCGAGCGAAGGCAAATTCTACGATCATGATTCAGATACCACGGTACTGGATATTACAGGTGGTGATAGTGCCTTAGCCCAAGCCGATAAAGAACGATTAGCGGAAGACTTGCGTTTGATTTATGTAGCGCTGACTCGTGCGGTTTATGGCTGTTTCATTGGTATGGCGCCACTGCGTAAAGGGCGTTCAACCAAAGAGCCTACCGGCGTGCATTTGAGTGCGATGGGCTATTTGGTTCAAAACGGTCAAGAGCAAGGTATTACCGAATTGCATCAGGCTCTTGCAGCCATTGAGGGCAAGAACTCAAGTGTGCTGCTAGCCGAAACACCAACCGCCCACGATCAAGTGTTTGTACAAACCGAGCAAGTGAGTGAAGACTTACATGCGAACGAGCTAAAGGCCTCAATCGACAGGGCTTGGCGTATCACCAGTTACTCAGGGCTTGTAAAGCAAGGCAGTCACGGTGCGAGTCATGACGCGACCATTGAGGTGTCTGGCTTTGATATTGATTCGGCTGATGAGCAGGATGAGTCTGAGTTGATTGAGCCTGAACGCTCTATCTTTACGTTCCCTCGTGGTGCTCGCCCAGGTACTTTCTTGCACACCTTGTTTGAGGAGGTTGAATTTACCGAGCCAGCAACCAGTGAACATAACACGCAAGTAATCACTCACTTATTAGAATCAGAGCAATATGAATTAGAGTGGCTACCTGTGCTTCAGCAACTGGTCGATACCGTTCTTAACACCGCGTTGGATGGAAAAAACTTAAAACTAAGTGAGAAGGACTCAACACAACGATTAGTTGAGATGGAGTTCCTACTGCCGATCGAAGTGTTGGCTGCATCTGAACTGAATCAAACCATTCAATATCATGATCCATTGTCAGCCAAAGCGGGCGACCTAGGTTTTCAAACCGTGCAAGGTATGCTGAAAGGCTTCATCGATTTGGTGTTCGAGCATCAAGGTAAATACTATGTTCTTGACTGGAAATCGAATCATTTAGGTGATGATGTTGCCGTCTACCATGGCGAGGCATTGAAATCGGCGATGGCTGACCACCGTTATGATCTGCAATATCAGATCTATGCATTGGCGCTGCACCGTTTTTTGCGTAGTCGTGTTGCCAATTACAGCTACGAACAACATTTTGGCGGCGTGTACTACTTGTTCTTACGAGGAATGGACGGTCAATCTCAGCAAGGTATTTTCTCGGCGAAACCAACACTGGCGTTACTTGATGAAATGGATCAATTGATTGACGGTAAAGTGATAGACAGACGTTCAGCACAATTGAATGACGATGAAACTGGACAGATGGGGCTTTTATAATGACAACAACGACCACTAATACCAGCATAGAAACAGCGAACACAACGAAGCCAGTTTCACTTATTCCTGAGCAACTTATGGATGTACTCAAGTTTCTTGCAGATAAGGGTTCGATTCGTCAGTTGGATTACCAGTTTGCCCGTTTTATTGCTCAGCAAGCCACGAGTTACTCTCAAGAGATCGGCTTTCTCGCTGGGGTAGTGAGCCATGAATTAGGCAAAGGACACATTTGTACTCAGCTTATACAGCAGCATACGATAGGCCCTGCACAAACGGCAGATATAGCCCAGTTACTTGGGTTGTACGGTGAAACGGCGCTGCAATTGAATCAAAAGCTATTAGGTATTGATTGGGTGACTGTTTTGCAATCATCTAACCTCGTTGGCGCAACTAATGACTGTGTTAAGCCTCTGATGTTTGATGGACAGCGCGTCTACTTACAGCGTTACTGGAACTATGAGGTTGTGCTGGCTGACACCTTAAATCGTTTAAGTAAGCCGGTAGAGTTCAATATTGAACAGAAAAAGGCGCTGACGGAAACACTCAATCAGCTTTTCGCACGTAGTTATCACTTTCTGTTTAACGCCTTAGCCAAGGCTGAAACAAATCAGCAGACGTCTCAGGTACTGCGCCAACAGTTGGTGTGTGATCATCTTGATATTGTCGATGAGCAATCTTTGAATTGGGGCGCAATTGACCAAGCGATTGTTCAAGCCAAGCAGGTAACGGACTTAGATGTTCTAGACAGCTTGGTACCACTATCGGCATGTTTAAACTGGCAAAAAGTGGCAGCAGCAGTAGCTCTAAGTCGTCGCTTTGCAGTGATCTCTGGTGGGCCGGGTACTGGTAAAACAACCACGGTAACCAAATTACTGTCAGCGATGGTCGAGCAATCACTAAGCCAAGGTAAAACGCCAACGATAAAGCTCGTGGCACCAACGGGTAAAGCGGCGGCGCGTTTAACTGAATCGATCGGTAAAGCGATTGAACAGTTACCATTAGCGCCTGAAGTGAAGGCCAACATACCGACTGAATCGAGTACTTTACATCGATTACTCGGCGCGATTCCTAATCGAGCGGAATTTAGACATAACCGACGCAATCCACTTCACCTTGATATATTGGTAGTGGATGAAGCTTCGATGGTTGATTTATCGATGATGTATAAGCTGGTGGATGCGCTCCCTGAACACGCAAGGCTGATTCTGCTTGGGGATAAAGACCAACTGGCTTCCGTTGAGGCCGGTGCAGTTTTAGGTGATATCTGTTCATTTAACTCTACAGGTTACAGCTGCGCGCAAGGCAACTTGATTGCGGAGATGACTGGCTTTGATGCGATAGCTAAGACACCACAAGCAAAAGCGGGAGCCGTTAATCCTCCGGCGATTGCTGACAGCCTATGTATGCTGCAGAAGAGTTACCGTTTCGATGCGCGCTCAGGTATTGGGCAGTTGGCAAAAGCAATCAATAACGGCTCTGCGAATCAAGTAGACCAAGTGTTTGCCAAAGGGTTTGGCGATATCGAAAATCATCCTCTATCGAGCGATAGCTATAACTTGATGCTGCGTACCTTGGTTAATGAGTATGGTGCGTATCTCAATCGAATGAATGTACCGTTGGAAGAGTTAGAAACTCAAGAAGCGAGAGCCAAATCGGTACTCGATTTGTTCAGCCAATGTCGACTGCTGTGTTCTATTCGTGAAGGCGATTTTGGTGTTAAAGGCCTCAACCATCGTATTGAGAGGGCGCTTGCCGCAAGACGTTTAGTGAATCCACACAACGATGAGCTGTGGTATCACGGGCGACCTGTAATGGTAACGCGTAACGATCATGGCTTGGGTTTATACAATGGTGATATTGGTATCTGCATGCTTGAATCGGATTCAAGCCACTCTGACTCTGCACCTAGATTGAAGGTTTATTTTGAGTTGCCCGATGGCAGCGTAAAGGCGGTGCTACCAAGCCGAGTACCAGATCATGAAACGGCTTATGCGATGACGATTCACAAATCGCAGGGCAGTGAATTTGATCTGACCTTAATGATCCTGCCGCCAGATTTCAGCCCAATTTTGACGCGAGAGCTTATATACACAGGTATTACGCGTGCGAAGAAACGACTGATGATGTTCAGTGATACTAACGTATTAAAGCGTGGAATTAAGGTGAAAACAGAGCGAGTGAGTGGTTTAGGAAGCCGCTTAACTAGCTAAAGGTGATAGAGGTACATGTACAAAGCAACCATCCCTGGTTGCTTTGAGCGTGCTAGGAATCAGTGCCTAAAAACGCTCGAGTAAACGATATGTGGTTTATCTTGTATTTTGCTTGGCAATTCAAAATAAACTCTTTTAGATTCTCGCTCACAGGGAATACGCAGTGTACGTCTAGCCCTTCTAAGAATTGGTTATCAGCCATATCCCAAAAACTTTGCAGCGAGTTACAAACAATGGTTCTCATATCAATGTTGCTCTTTTTGCTGTTTATATCAACGACCAGACATCAATCGCCTGCTGATCATTAACGGGTATAGCAATCCGTGCAGTAACCACTTCGATTCGCTCAAATGATTTGTGTCATAGGGCGGTCGATGTGGTCATTCCAATAAAAACATTTGTTATTTTGTTAAAGCGACCAAATTCTATACAATTTTGTTTGTGAGTTAAAGTGCATACCTAATAAATCTCATATAGAAAACGATTACATTTGCAATTATTTTTCCTTTGAAGTGAGATTTTAGTCCAAAACTTTATTTACACATTTAACGCTAAGATTTTTGAGTTACGTTGATAGTTGTACAGCCCCTGTTTTTCCATCGGTAGATCATCAACTCCGATCTCGTAAAATCCTTGTTCACGGAACCAATGCAGGCTATGTGTGGTTAAAACGAAAATTTGGTCGATATCACGAGACTTCGATTGATGACGCATGTAGTCCAGTAATATTTGACCACGGTTTCCATCACGATAATCAGGATGAATAGCCACACAAGCCATCTCCGCCATATGATCTTCCGGGTATGCGTAAAGTGCTGCGCAACCGATAATCAACCCATCTTTTTCAATAATGGTAAATCGGTGGATCTCTTGCTCTAGCTGTTCTCGAGAGCGGCGCACTAAGATGCCTTGTTCTTCAAGTGGACGAATGAGGTCAAAGATGCCGCCAATGTCGTCGATCTGAGCTTGTCTTACTTGCTCGGCGCTCGCCATCACTACTTGGGTTCCAATACCATCGAAAGAGAACAGCTCTTGGATCAGGGCGCCATCCACTTTGTAGCTGATTAAGTGGCAACGAGGCACGCCTGCACGACAAGCGGAAATTGCTCCTTTTAGGAAGCGCATGGTCCCGGTGCTCATGTCTTCAACTGGATTCTGATCTTCGGTTAAGCGTGCAAGAATCTGTTTAGCATCTTTAGGAAAGAGCTCGGCGAGCACATTGCCGTTTTGATCTGTCACCCCTTGTTCAGAGCAGAAACCAATGAGCTTGTCGGCTTTTAAACGAATTGCTACTTGGGTTGCGACCTCTTCAGAGAGTAGGTTAAAGCTTTCGCCAGTAACGGAGCTGGCAATAGGGCCAAGCAACACGATAGAACCTTGGTCGAGTGTGCGATTAATCCCTTCGATATCGATTCGACGAATACGTCCGCTATGGCAATAGTCGGTGCCATCATCAACCCCTAGCGGCTGTGCCGTAATGAAGTTACCACTCATCACATTGAGTTGAGTGCCTGCCATCGGAGTATTGTTCAAACTCATCGAAAGTCGAGCAGTGATGGCAAGTTGAAGCTGTCCAGCAGCCTGCATAGCGACGCCCAAAGAATATTCATCAGTGACCCTAATATTCTTGTGATAAGGCGTATGGCAATCTTGCTTGGCGAGCAATTGGTTGATCTGCGGTCTTGCCCCGTGAACGAGAACAATTTTTACTCCAAGGCTGTGGAGCAAGGCTATATCACTAATAATGTTACCAAAGTTCCTGTCGGCAACGGCTTCGCCTCCCAACATAATGACCATGGTTTTGCCACGGTGAGCATTTACGTAAGGGGTTGATTGTCTGAAACCTTTTACTAGCGCTGTACTTCTTAATTTCACAGAACAAGTCCATTTGTTTATTTATTCGATAATTTAGCATTTAAATTCAAATTTAAACAACACCTTTTTGGAATAAAGCGCAAACTATTCTCATCTAAGCTTCATTATATAAAGTGTCTCAGTGTAGAATGCGCACAGCATCTTCATGAGTAGTAACCGAATGCCACAAGCTTCCGCACAAAAGAATAAAATCGATGAGATAACCAAAGGCCTTTACAGTGAGGCTGAGCAGCGCAACCAATCTCCATTGAAGCGTAAGATCATAGAGCGTTGCCTGATGGTATTGGCTCTGGTTGGTTCGTTTGCTGTCGTATCGCTATTTGGTGATGTCATCACACGGCTACAAGATGCAGCAACGCCAAATCATTTGTTGTATGGCACTTGGATTGAGCAAGATGTGGCTCATTATGCGACGGATGAGTTTGTGTTGAATGCCAATGGAGTGTCTGTTGCCGGATCGATTATCGCGACCAGTTTTGAATTCGATGGCAACTACTTCGAGTATAAAGCGGGAGAGCAGACGTACCGCTTCCGTATGACCAATTCTGACAACACAGAAATGACGCTGGATTCAGAGAGCCATTACAACCCAGTATTTCGCCTTAAAGGTCATATCGATCACTCAGTTCGATAGGTTATCTTCTTGTAAACTCTTACAAACTAAGATTGTGTTATCGGACCGTTTTTGTCATCCTCGATTCATAGAATTTTTAGGATGACTCTTGTGATTAAAAAATGGCTTCCCCTTGTCGCTGCCTCTGTCTTATTTGGCTGTGCTCAACCCACCGATCTCGCTCAACAACACCTTGATGATGAATTTCCTCGCACCTTAAACAAGGTCGATCAGGTTGAATCCAATAAACCAAGAGACTACACCGCATTTGCTGAGCAGGCTGAAATGGTGGTGTCTAAATCTCCTTCGATGGCGAAAATCTACGAGCCGCTATACAAGCAACTTAATGAGTGGGCGATGCTAAGTGGTGACCCAAGTGAACTCGCAAACTTTGGTGTTCAAACAGCTCAACTTGGTGGTGGTGATAAGCAGGGCAATGTGCTTTTCACCGGTTATTTCTCTCCAGTAATGGAACTGCGCCATGAAGCGAATGAAGAGTACCGTTACCCGGTATATGGCCTTCCTGAATGCGATAAAGAGTGTCCAACCCGTGAAGAGATCTACAATGGCGCATTAGAAGGTCAAGGTCTTGAACTTGGCTACGCTGCCAACCGTATCGACCCGTTCATGATGGAAGTACAAGGCAGTGGCTTTGTACACTTTGGTGATGATGATACCTTGCAGTATTTTGCTTACGCAGGAAAAAACAACAAAGCTTACGTGAGTATTGGCCGTGTGTTGATCGAGCGAGACTTGGTTCCCCGCGAGAAGATGTCATTGAAAGCGATCAAAGAGTGGGTGTTGGCGAATGATCCTGAAGTGGTCAAAGAGCTGTTAGAACAAAACCCATCTTTCGTTTTCTTTGAAGCAAGAGATGACCTATCGGTAATGGGTAGCGCGGGAATCCCTCTTTTACCAATGGCTGCAGTCGCAGGTGATCGCTCTATCTTACCAATGGGAACGCCGATTCTTGCAGAAGTACCACTGTTAAATGCCGACGGTACTTGGAGCGGAGCACACCAATTAAGATTGTTACTGGTTCTAGATACGGGCGGCGCGGTTAAGCAAAACCACTTGGATCTTTACCACGGTATGGGACCACGCGCAGGTACTGAAGCGGGTCACTACAAACATTTTGGCCGAGTGTGGAAATTGGGTTTAGACGGTAGTGCGACTGAAGCGCCTTGGGCTTTACCACCTGAAAAGGTCGAGTAAACGACAATAAAATAGGGCATTGAAAGCGAATCGCTAATCCCCTAGACTTTTTATTCAAGAGTGCGTATAAAACGCACTCTTTTCTTTTTCTCAGAAATAAATTGGCGGCAACAATGCGTGAATTGACCACTCCAGCTTCAGAAAACTATGACCAACGATTCGGTGGCACTCGTCGCCTGTATGGTAATAGTGAAGTCGATATACTTAGAGCGGCACATGTGTGTGTGATCGGTATTGGTGGCGTCGGTTCATGGGCGGTTGAAGCGCTTGCGCGTACTGGCGTGGGTGAGCTGACATTGATCGATATGGATGATGTGTGTGTGACGAACATCAACCGTCAGATTCACGCAATGTCGGGCACGGTCGGCAAGAGCAAAATCGAAGTGATGGCCGAGCGTGTTAAGCTGATTAACCCTGAGTGTAAAGTTAACCTGATTGACGACTTTATTGGTCCTGATAACCAGGCTGAATACCTGTCGAAAGAGTTCGATTTTGTGCTGGATGCGATCGATAGCATGAAAGCTAAAGCTTCGTTATTGGCGTATTGCCGCAGTAATAAAATCAAAGTGATCACCACTGGTGGCGCGGGTGGTCAAATCGACCCAACGCAAATTAAAGTGGCCGATTTGACTAAAACGATTCAAGATCCATTAGCGAAGAAACTGAAAGATACGCTGCGTCGTCATCATAACTTCCCTAAGAATCCTGCGCGTAAGTTTGGCATCGATTGTGTATTCTCGACTGAGCAGCTTAAATATCCTCAAGCGGATGGCAGTGTATGTGCTGCGAAAGCGACAGCCGAAGGTCCAAAACGTATGGATTGCGCGACCGGTTTTGGCGCTGCAACTGTAGTAACGGCGACGTTTGGCTTTGTTGCTGTTTCGCGCATAGTAGAAAAGATTATTCAAAAGCACAGTAAGTAACTCGCTACTGTATGCCTAATAAGAATTTACTGGATATTAAAATGATATCATTCCCGAGCTCTCCATTTGGCAAAGAAATTACTAGTGATGATATTGTCGCAAAAATGCAGGCTTTCAACGGTTGGGAAGACCGTTATCGTCAAGTGATTCAATGGGGTAAGAAACTGCCAGTAATGCCTGATGAGCTGAAAAGTGAGCAGGTTTTGGTGTCTGGTTGTGAGAGTCAAGTGTGGTTAGTTTCGCAGAACATCGACGGTGTTTGGTACTTTTGTGCTGATTCTGATGCTCGTATCGTTCGCGGTCTGATTGCATTAGTGATGGCTGCGTATGATGGAAAAACATCAGAGCAGGTTCAAGCGTTCGACATTGATGGCTATTTCGACAAGATTGGCTTGATTACGCATTTGAGCCCTTCCAGAGGAAACGGACTTAAAGCGATTGTTGAGCAAATTAAGAACCTCGCTAGCTCGTAATTGTTTCACACCTTTTCATCGTTGCGCTTTAAAGAGATTCCAGATACTTCGTTCCTCAGTTCTGGAATGACGAATTCTAACTGTGTTTCGTCATTCCCTAAAGCGACGAAGGAGCGTAATAGGGAATCTCGTTTGGATAGTATTGCTATTAGAGATTCCAAATACTTCGTTCCTCAGTTCTGGAATGACGAATTCTAACTGTGTTTCGTTATTCCCTAAAGCGATGAAGGAGCGTAATAGGGAATCTCATTTGGATTATATTGCTATTAGAGATTCCAGATACTTCGTTCCTCAGTTTTGGAATGACGATTTCTAACTGTGTTTCGTCATTCCCTAAAGCGACGAAGGAGCGTAATAGGGAATCTCGTTTGGATGGTTTGCTATTTGAGGTTCCAGATACTTCGTTCCTTAGCTCTGGAATGATGACTGCTAATTGAGTCTCGCCATCCCCTAAAGCATATCAACGGCTTTTTCTATCGCCGCTACGAGTTTTTCAACATCATCCATGTTGTTGTAAATACCAAATGAAATACGAACTGTTCCTTTCACATTAAGTGCATCCATTAATGGGTGAGCGCAATGATGCCCTGCACGTACCGCGATACCTTGCTGATCCAACAGCGTGGCAATGTCTTGATGGTGAACGCCATCCATCACAAAAGTAATTACGCTCGAATTTGGCTTGTAACCGAGTATCTGGATGTCATCCAATTGACTGAGTGCTTGATAGGTTTTGTGTTGTAGCTGGTGGATGTGATCTTCCACGTCTTGTTGTTCAAACTGATGTAACCACTCGATTGCTGAACTTAAAGCGATGGCTCCTGCTACGTTTGGTGTGCCTGCTTCGAACTTACCAGGCAGTTCAGAAAACGTGGTGCCAGAAAAAGAGACGCGTTCAACCATTTTGCCACCGCCATGCCACGGCGGCATCGCTTCGAGCAATTCTAGTTTGCCGTAAAGCACACCAATCCCTGCAGGGGCGTAGAGTTTGTGTCCTGAGAATACGTAAAAGTCTGCGCCCAAAGTGGTAACATCGACTGGCTCATGGACAATGCCTTGTGCGCCATCGACGACGACAACGGCATTCATCTCATGTGCCTTTTCGATAACTTGCTCAAGCGGTTGGCGAGAACCCGTTACATTGGTTATCTGAGCCAGAGCTACGATCTTGGTTCGTTCAGTCAACAGTGCATCAAAAGCAGCAAGGTCGAATTCGCAGTCAGATGTCATTGGGATTTTGATGATCTTAGCACCGGTTTGTTCTGCCACAATTTGCCAAGGGACTATGTTGGCGTGGTGCTCCATTTCGCTCACCAGGATTTCATCGCCCGGTTGGAGGGTACTTCTAGCGTAGGTTTGAGCTATAAGGTTGAGTGCCTCGGTGGCACCGCGAGTCCAGATAATCTCTTTCGATGATGTTGCGCCAATAAACTGAGCGACCTTGCCTCTAGCTTCTTCAAATTGGCTGGTGGCGTGCGCGGTTAAGCTGTGACTACCACGATGAACATTGGCATTCTGCTTGGAGTAATATTGGCTAATGGCATCAATAACTACCTGAGGTTTTTGTGTCGTTGCCGCGCTGTCTAAGTAAATCAATGGTTGTTGATTGATGGTTTGGGATAGCGCAGGAAACTGCTCTCGGATGTGATTGATATCAAGCATCTATTCTTACCTAAATCTTGGAAATTGGTGCCAGCGTAATGCTAAGCGGTATCATTATTTTATCGCGACTTGTTAAGCGTTGCTGACTAATCTTGATGATTCCAGCTATTTTCTTGCTCTTTGACCTGATCGAACAGCTTTTGGTTAACTGGAACTTCTATCTGATGCTTATTTGCTGTTTTTATCAGGTGTCCAGTGATGAAGTCGATCTCAGTCTTTCTTTGATAAAGCATATCTTGCTTCATTGAAGAGTTGTTCTGTGCTGTGGCGTGAATAACCTTGTTGACGCTCGCTTCTAACTCTTCGATCGAACAATCAATACCTTCTGCCTGCATAACTTTTGTGAGCTCTTCAACGATAGAGATTAAAGTATCTCCAAACTTTTGGTCTGCAAGTTCGCCATTCTTGACTTGCTCTAACCCAGTCAGTGGGTTGATAGCACAGTTGATGGCGAGTTTAGTCCAAAGCGCGATTTTTATTTGTGGGTTCCAACTCACAGCCGGGAGAGCATTATCCAATACATCAACTAAAAAAGTGCACTGTTGCCCATTGAGGTTAAAAGCACCCAGTTGAGTTTGACCAAGTCCAGTGTGAGATACACTATTACGATCAGGTTTGAATGCTGCTTGGGTGGTGGTTGCCAATACTATCGGGTGAGCATCAATCTGAGTGGCTATCTCATCTACTGCTCCCATTCCGTTGTGCATGAACATAAGAATGGTATCAGGGTCGAGATATTGAAGTAACGGAGTGGTGGCTTCTTTTACTTGCCAAGCCTTGACCGTGAAAATCACTAGGTCACTCGCTGATAGCTTTTCGATATTGTTGTTACTGAAGTGAAGTGAAGTTTGCTCATCAAGTGATAGGTCAATAGAGGTTTCAGGGGAGCGGCTCCACAAAGAGACATTATGACCAGCTTGAAGCAATTTAATCGCCCATAAAGAGCCAATTGCTCCAGGTCCAACAATCGTGATATTCACAGCAATACCGAGATAAGAAAGTGATGCTGCAAGGATAGCGAGGCATTAAATGAAAGCAATAAAAAATGGCACCCGAGGGTGCCATTTTGGAAACTTTCTTAGAAGTTCGATTAGAACTTGTAAGTTACTGCGAAGTAGTGACCAAAGCCTGTTGACTTGAATCCATCAGTATCTTTAATGCCGTAGATGTCTTTGTAACCTTTTAAGCCGTAACCAACAGCGAAACGATCTGAGTGCCAGTAGATACCGTTGTACATTGCACCACCGTTACTTGCAGAAGAGTACTTGTCTTCCAGACCAAATTGGTAATCGATGTAACCTTGGTAAGAGATGAATGAACCGTTCTCGAAGAAGTAGAAAGGTTTGAACCAGTTTGCAGAAACTTGGTAACCGTTCCAATCTTTGTTGTTTGAATCGTATGTACCGTATAGGTTTAGGCCAACTTTACCAAACCAAGGAACCATTACATCAGAACCAAGGCCAACTTTTTGAGTGTTAACACCAGAGTTGCCGCCCCATTCCATAAGAGTAGCTACGTAAAGCTCTTGAACTGGACCGAAAGACAGATCTTTACCAGTTAGACCGTCAAGAGACATACGAGGTGCGAATTTCATGAACATTTTTTCAGCATCAGCTTTATCGCTACCTGGATCTGAAGTTAGGTTGAATACATCAACGTAACCGTAAAGATCGAAGATACCAGAGCGGCCGCCGAATTCCATTTCTAGGTAATCATGAGATGACTCTCCTGGAAGCTCATCGATTGCAGCCATAAGGTTGAACTGCATCCACTTGTAGTCGTTCTTATGGATGTCGCCGTCAGAATAATCTGCTGCCATTACTGGAGCAGAAGTTGCTGCAAGTAGGCCAAGAGTTAAAAGTGATTTACGCATAATGGAACTCTCTATGTTTGAAATAAGTAACCCGCTAATCCGTGCGTGTTTATATGTCCGAATGCCGAGCATCATAGCGATTTTGTTCTCAAATAAAAGTGAGACAGAGTGAAAATTGCAATTATTAAAGTGAGATCGATCACACTAATGATCTAAATGATGGAACTTTAACGCAGTAATGCATCTTGATGCACCTCTAATTCTATTGATTTTGTGAAATTAGATTATTTTGTAGATAAATCGGTGAATAACCGCTCTAAGCAAACGATTATACTAAATAGAGTGATATGCATATCAAAATCAACAGTATTCCTTTCTATGTAATTTCACCTCCTAAAACGACTAAGTCTCTCCACGGTTGGCTCGTCCCTTTGATCTATTTTTAACCAACTTCGTAATGGTGGTGGAATCAATTGATGAACAATCGGTGTGACGAGCAGCAGCCTTCAAAATTTTTGGTTTTGCTCAGAGCATCGAGAATAATAAAACGGTTCCCTGCACGAAACACCGACAGAGTGTGTTTTAAGATTTTTACTGAGCGTATCTTTTGTGTGACGAACCGGTCTAGATTTTGGAGAGAGACCGATGAAATATTCACCACTACTCGCTGTAGCGATTTCAGCACTGTTCATTGTTGGGTGTGACGACGATGACGAACCCACAACGCAACTTCAAGCCGTCCATGCATCTCCTGATGCTCCACTAGCGAATGTGTTAATTGACAACCAAGCTCGTTGGAGCGGTGTGGATTATGCACAAGCCTCTGGTTATGCGGCGGTTAACCAAGGTCAGACATCTGTCCAGGTCGATGTACAACTCCCCGGTGATGCAGTGGCTACTGTTATCCCACAAAGCCAATTCGACTTGAGCGGTGATTTGGATTATACCGTTATGGTCGTTGGTGACGCTGATGGTTCGAACAACCCTGTGGAGGCCTTAGTAGTGACTCGTCCTGCTGAAGGGACCGCAACGAGTTCGACCCTAGACGTACAAGTAGTTCACGCTGCGACGGGTGTTGGCGATGTAAATCTGTATGTGACAGGACCGACTGATCCACTAGGTGCACCACTGGGGACCTTAGCGTACAAAGATTTCACCGATGTTCTAAATATCCCTGCAGGGCAATACCGTGTGAGACTGGAAACGGTCAGTGGTAATGCTATCGCATTCGACTCAGGGGAGATTACTTTACCCGCAGGCAGCGAATTGACGATTGCCGCTGTGCCGAGAGCTGATTCGAATAGCGCCTCACCTGTGAAGTTAATGGTTATGGACGGTAGTGGATCTTCGTTAATCTATGACATGGCTGAAACCGCAGAAGTAAGAGTAGGGCATTTAGTAGATGGCGCTCCAGATGTAGATGTTTTTGTCAACGGAGCAGCATTTGCACCGCTAACTGATTTGATGTTCAAGGAGATCCGTGGGTTTCTCGATTTAGCAGCTGGAAGTTATGACATTGACATCTTCGCTGATGGCACAACGACTAATGCATTGATTGATGCAGATGGGGTGGCTGTGTTTGCTGGCATGGATTACAGCATTTATGCGGTAGGGACCGTAACACCGCTGAATCTAGAGCCTTTGGTAGTTCCTGAAAACCGTCGTCCGGTGGCGACCAGTGCAGTGTTAAATATTACTCACGCTGCTGCTAACCCAATTGCTGCATCTGTGGACATCTACTTAACAGAAAATGTAGGCATCGCTGGAAGTACGCCAGCGCTGAGTAATGTGAAGTTTAAAGACTATGCTAATGGTATCTATGTGGCAGCAGGCTCTTACTTTGTGACGATTACCGTTGCGGGCCAACCTTCGGTGGTGGCTATTGATTCTGCGCCTGCTACTTTAGCTGATGGTGTTGTATATCAAGTCGTGGCGATAGATGACTCGGCTGGCACGGGCTTTAACCTTATCGTGAGTGACACAACAGACTAGTGTTTCCAAGGTTACTAGTGACAAAGAAAAAGAGGGTAGCTTGATGCTACCCTCTTTCTACTCTGTTTTCTTTTTCTCTTATTCGTGGTTGTTTTTCGCTTTTTCTAGTAAATCTGTGAAAAAGTGGCGCAGCGAATAGAGCATGATCAGACTTGGTATCACCATAAGTGCAGTCAGTATAAAGAAGGTTGACCAATCATTGAGGTAATCAACCAACTCACCACTGAAGGAAGCTAAAGTGGTACGGCCGAAGTTTCCAAGTGAAGCTAGCAAGGCGTATTGTGTTGCTGAAAACGCTTGGCCTGTTAATAACGTTAGGAAAGAGACAAACGCAACGGTAGAAAAGGCCGTTGTGAAGTTATCGACAATGATGGTTGCCAAGAATAAGGTTTCACTTGGGCCAGTCTGAGCGATCCACGCAAACATTAGATTGCTTGCCGCCATTGCCACGCCGCCGATCATTAGTCCGCGTACAATGCCGAACTTCACATTGAAGACACTGCCTACCAAAGTGAAGAATATCGTCGCACCCCAACCAATTAATTTGGAGTAGTGGCCGATCTGTTCGTTACTGAAACCTATCTCTTTATAGAAGGTGATCGACATTCGACCTAAGAAGGCTTCGCCTATCTTAAACAGGAATACAAACAGCAATAGAGTAATGGCAACTTGAACTCCGTTTCTTTTGAAGAAATCATAAAACGGTTCAATTACCGTTACACTGAACCAAGCGACAAGCTTTGAGCCAACTACTTTATTGTGTCGCTGCTGTGCTTGTTCTTGTAGGGCTTCACGTTGTGTATTTGGCTCTCCGACAAAAAGAGTAAACAGCATTAACACGACAACGACACCTGCCATACCGTAGTAAACACCATTCCAACCGATTGAGTCTGCGTTAATAAAGGCCAGGTAGCCTGGTAGAGAATAGCCCGTCCACCAACCAACTACTGCCATTGCAGAAGCTTGTGGCAGTTTTGAAGCTTCAGATTTTGGGAAGGTATCAATACGAAATGCATCAATTGCGATGTCTTGCGTGGCTGAGGCAATGGCAATCGCGAGCGCTAACATTGAGGTAAACGCTAAATTCTCAGCCGGATTGACGCCTGCGATAAATAAGGTGCCGATCAAAACAATGCTTTGGCAGAAAAAGATCCAACTGCGGCGCTGGCCAAGTATTGCATGAAGCAGCGGCAGTTTTACTCGGTCTACCAAAGGAGCCCATAAAAAGTTAATGGCATACACAGCAAATACACTACCAAAGTAGCCAATAGCAGCACGGGTTAAACCTGCGTCTTTAAGCCAACCAGACATGTTGGAGCCAATAAGAACCCACGGAAAGCCGCTTGAGCAACCGAGCATGAACACCCACAGTAGGCGCTTATCGAGATAGCTACGGAAAGTCTGCATCCAAGAAAGAGAGGGAGTGCCTGATGACATAGGGCGTCCTTGTATAGAAAAACGCCCTTAAGAAATAAGGGCGTTACTTTAGATTACTTAAGAAGGGTCACTTTCGTGATGACGATTGGATCGACAGGGATATCTGACATACGGCCCATTCGCTTAGTTGGTATGGTTGCCATCTTTTGAATAACGTCAAAACCGTCGGTGACTTTACCAAATACCGCGTAACCTGGATTACCGCCTTTTGCGTTCAGGAAGTCGTTGTCTGCGTAGTTAATGTAGAACTGACGAGTTGCAGAGTCTGGCGCGTTAGTACGAGCCATCGCGATGGTTGCTGTGTCGTTCTTCAGACCATTACTGCCTTCATTCTTGATAGGTGCATACGTTGCTTGTTGCTGCATGTCTTGGTTGAAGCCGCCACCTTGCGCCATAAAACCAGGAATAACACGGTGGAAGATAGTACCTTCGTAACTGCCGTCTGCTACGTATTTTAGAAAGTTCTCAGAACTAATTGGTGCTTGCTCTTGGTTTAGCTCGATCGTGAAGTCACCTAGCGTCGTTTCCACGTTTACTTTAGGACCAGCCCACACGCTTACGCTCACTAACATGAGTGCGATAGAAGATAGAATACGACCCATTAGAAACGTTCCTTCATGTAAGTTTGTAGTTCTTGGTCATTAGCGATCTCTTTAAGCACTAAGTCGATAACGTCGTTAAGTACCATTGCGATATCGTCGTTTGATGCACTTAATGCACCAGTGCGAGTTGCTGTACCATTGAACGTCTTAACCAGTTTGCCTTCTGGTGTTTCAGCCGTAATTTCAAGTGTTACTTTACCGTCCATTTGGTTTTCCATAATGGTGTGTTCTACGGTAACTAGTGCTTCTTGAATCTCTAAAACAACAGAGTTTTCGCTGTTTACGCTGGCACGAAAGCCTTGAGACTCAAATTGCTGTGCGATAGCGTTTTCTAGAGAAATACGCATGTTCTGCTTAGCGTGAATTGGTTGAATGTTAGCGCGGCCGCTATCAACAAGTGCAACATACTGAGCAGCACGAACATCTTTACTGGTTAATGTGTATGTTTTGCCTTGTACTAGGTTGCTTGAGCTTAGTGAAGCTTCTGGCATTACATTTATCTGTTCTTGCTGAGGGGCTGAACATGCTGTCAAAGCCATAATAGAAGCAGCCAAAATCAGTTTTTTCATTCCTTTATCCTTTCTAAATTCACACCAGAAGCTCGGTATCTTAAATTCTTGTGAAGCAGTCTCCTGCTTATTTGTTAAAATTCGCAGGTTCTCTTGTTGCTTGTAATATCTCAAATTTTTGGTTTAGTTCAAGCGTTTCAACGTTAGCTTCACCAAATAATCTTGCGAGTTTGACATCGTATCCGAGGTGTCGGTTGCCAATAACAATTAATTTGCCTCCATTGCTAAGAACATGCTTTGCATCACAGAACATTTGCCATGCAATGTGATCAGTAATTGCCTGTTGTTGATGGAATGGAGGGTTACACATGACTAGGTATGTGCTGTTTTTCTTAAAACCGTCTAAACAGTTGTTAGCAATGAACTGGAAGTTGCCATCTTCACCAAGGTTATCTTTTATGTTTTGGCGTGCTGATTCTACGGCCATGAAGCTCTCATCAACACAAGTGATGCGAGCTTGAGGGTTCAACTGGCCTGCTTTAACACTTAAAACACCATTACCACAGCCAAGGTCGATAATATGACGTAGCTCAGGATCTTGAGGTATATGCTCTAGCATATAGCGCGCGCCTTGATCGAGTGCTTCCCCTGAGTAAACATTTGGTAAATTCTTTAGTCGGATATCTTCACCGTCGACATCCCATTCTACAAAAGGCTCAACTTTGTGAATTGGCTGGCAGCTTGGTGATGAGAACACCAAGCGGTGCTTTTTCTTCGCCAGTGACGTTTTGGTTTCACCCAAGTATTTTTCAAACAGGTTCAGCGTTGATGTGTGAATCTCTTTTACCTTGTTGACACCGATCACTTGGCAACCTTCTGGTAAAGCTTGGCGCAACTGACTCAGTTGCCACACTAAATGGCGGTTGGTCTTTGGTAGCTGCATCAGTACCAGATCAATACCGTGAGGGATATCATCCATGGTGTTTAAAAAGTTGACTCGATTACACTGATTGCGCTGTAAGTTTTTCAGGCCGCCACGATGAGAGATAAATGAGTCGCTCATCATGGTCACATCGTGATCTTTTGAGAACCAAGCGGATAGGGCACCAAAGCTGTCGTTTAAGATCAGAATGTGTTTGCCAGGTTCAAGGTTCATCTCTTCAACATGGTTAATAATGTATTCGTCGCCCGCATCCCAAGCTTGAAGCGTTTCATTTGAACGTTTAGGGAAACGATGTAAGGTCAAAGTTCTATCGTGAAGGGTAAGTTCAGTTTTCATTACTTGGGATACTTATATGAGAAATAACAAAGATATTGTCTCAAATGCGGGCTGAACAAGATAGAGAAAACTCGCCCAAACCTATGCTGTTCGCGATTAAATACTCAGACAGTAGCCTTGTTAGGGTTTATACTCACCCCACAGATAATGCCAACCCGTTATTAAGGAATCACAATGATCCAAGAAGTTATCGAAACAAAATTGCACAATGAGTTTTCACCAAGTCACTTGAATGTGGTTAATGAGAGCTACATGCACAATGTTCCGGCCGGTTCTGAGAGTCACTTTAAAGTGATTGTTGTGAGTGATGCGTTTGAAGGCTTGCGTCTTATTGCTCGTCACCGAGCGGTAAATAAAGCACTTTCAGAAGAGCTAGCGAACAATATTCACGCTTTATCTATTCATACTTATACAAAAGATGAATGGTTGAAGCAGCTCGATAACGTGCCAGACAGCCCAATGTGTATGGGTGGGGGCAAGTAATAAATTTAATACATATAAAAAGAGGTGGCCATGCCGCCTTTTTTATCGCCTAAATCATCTGTTTTTTGCCGTTATATCACTCAAACTGATGGTAAGTTAAACGTCTAAAAATACCTACAATGAGTAATGTTTTTATTAACAGTGTTTCAACATAACTCATAAAATAATAGTTTGTGACAGAGTGTTAATCTCTTGTTTAAAACACCTTTCAAAAGCCAATTTATCTGTGCGGCTCGTCAAATTTATACATATTTAAGAGTCCATATGCTTCAAATCTCACCAAATAAACGCGCTATTCAAGTTATTGGTCATGGCATCAAGATGTCAAAAAATGCTAGAATACGGCACCTGATAAATCTCACATGATTTGTGTGAGAATTTTATTAAGATAATGTTGCGATTTTGGTATCTCAAATTTACCAAGACCGGACACTGTAATGTCGTGTCTAAGGGCGATCTTAAAACGTCCTGAATTTACGCAATTAAAAGAATCTTTTTCCCGATAAAGTAGTGCAAGTGCGTATGATTACAATAAAGAAGGGTTTGGATCTTCCTATCGCAGGAACTCCATCCCAGGTGATTAATGATGGTAAGTCCATCACTAAAGTCGCCTTGCTTGGCGAAGAGTACGTTGGTATGCGTCCTACGATGCATGCTCGCGTTGGTGATGAAGTGAAGAAAGGCCAAGTTCTTTTTGCTGATAAAAAGAACCCAGGTGTTGTATTTACTTCTCCAGCAAGCGGTAAAGTTATTGAAGTGAACCGTGGTGCTAAGCGTGTTCTTCAATCTGTAGTGATTGAAGTAGCAGGCAATGAGCAAATCACGTTCAATAGCTATGAAGCTAACCAACTAGCAGGTCTTGACCGTGAAACGGTTAAAGCTCAGTTAGTTGAGTCTGGCGCATGGACCGCTTTGCGAACTCGTCCGTTCAGCAAGGTTCCAGCAATCGATTCTGAAACTCAGGCTATTTTTGTAACTGCTATGGATACTAATCCGCTAGCAGCTGAGCCAGAATTAATCATTAACGAGCAGTCTGATGCTTTCGTTGCTGGTTTAGATCTTCTTTCAACTCTGACTAACGGTAAAGTGTACGTTTGTAAAAAAGGTACTAGCTTACCTCGTTCAGCTCAGTCTAATGTTGAAGAACATGTTTTTGATGGCCCACACCCTGCAGGTCTTGCAGGCACGCATATGCATTACCTATACCCGGTAAATGCAGAAAACGTAGCGTGGAGCATTAACTACCAAGATGTTATCGCATTCGGTAAGCTTTTCCTTACTGGTGAGCTTTATACCGATCGTGTTGTTTCTCTGGCTGGTCCAGTGGTAAACAACCCGCGTCTAGTTCGTACTCAAATTGGTGCTAGCCTTGAAGAGTTGACAGACAGCGAGTTAATGCCAGGCGAAGTTCGTGTGATTTCTGGTTCTGTACTAACTGGTACACAAGCAACCGGTCCACATGCTTACCTTGGTCGTTACCATCAGCAAGTTTCTGTTCTACGTGAAGGTCGTGATAAAGAGCTATTCGGCTGGGCTATGCCTGGTAAGAACAAGTTCTCTGTTACTCGTTCATTCCTTGGTCACCTGTTTAAAGGTCAGTTGTTCAACATGACAACGACTACAAATGGTAGTGATCGCTCAATGGTTCCAATCGGTAACTACGAGCGCGTAATGCCTCTAGATATGGAACCTACATTGCTGCTTCGTGATCTATGTGCAGGCGACGTTGATAGTGCACAAGCACTAGGTGCGCTAGAGCTAGATGAAGAAGATTTGGCATTGTGTACCTTTGTATGTCCAGGTAAGTACGAGTACGGTCAACTACTTCGTGAATGCCTAGATACGATTGAGAAGGAAGGGTAATTTTCATGGGCCTTAAAAAGTTTCTTGAAGACATCGAGCATCATTTTGAGCCAGGTGGCAAACACGAGAAGTGGTTCGCGCTTTACGAAGCAGCGGCTACAGTGTTCTACACGCCAGGTCTTATCACAAAGAAAAGCTCGCACGTTCGTGATAGCGTTGACTTAAAACGTATCATGATCATGGTTTGGTTCGCGGTATTCCCAGCAATGTTCTGGGGTATGTACAACGCGGGTGGCCAAGCTATCGCTGCACTTAACCACATGTACGCAGGCGCTGAACTAGCATCTGTTATTGATGGTAACTGGCACTACTGGCTGACTCAAATGCTTGGCGCCTCCTTAGGAGCCGATGCTGGTGTTGGCAGTAAGATGCTACTTGGTGCGACTTACTTCCTACCTATCTACGCGACGGTATTTATCGTTGGTGGTTTCTGGGAAGTTCTGTTCTGTATGGTGCGTAAGCACGAAGTAAACGAAGGTTTCTTTGTTACTTCTATCTTATTCGCGCTTATCGTTCCGCCAACACTTCCTCTATGGCAGGCAGCTCTAGGTATTACCTTTGGTGTTGTTGTTGCTAAAGAGATCTTCGGTGGTACGGGTCGTAACTTCCTAAACCCTGCGCTTGCTGGCCGTGCGTTCCTATTCTTTGCATACCCTGCACAGATTTCAGGTGACGTAGTTTGGACTGCTGCAGATGGTTTCTCTGGTGCAACTGCTCTTAGCCAATGGGCTCAAGGCGGCGGTAGCGCACTAATGAACGTGACATCTGGTGAAGCAATCACTTGGATGGACGCATTCATTGGTAACATCCCAGGTTCTATCGGTGAAGTATCGACTCTAGCACTTATGATTGGTGCTGCGATGATCGTTTACATGCGTATCGCTTCATGGCGCATCATTGCTGGTGTAATGATCGGTATGATCGCTGTATCTACGCTATTCAACGTGATCGGTTCTGATACTAACGCAATGTTCAGCATGCCTTGGCACTGGCACCTAGTTCTAGGTGGCTTCGCATTCGGTATGTTCTTCATGGCGACAGACCCAGTATCAGCGTCATTTACCAACAAAGGTAAGTGGTGGTACGGCATCCTAATCGGCGCAATGTGTGTAATGATCCGTGTAGTTAACCCTGCATACCCAGAAGGCATGATGCTTGCGATTCTATTCGCAAACCTATTTGCTCCTCTGTTTGACCACGTTGTAATCGAGAAGAACATTAAGCGGAGACTAGCTCGCTATGGCAAGTAATAACGATAGCATTAAAAAGACGCTGTTTGTTGTTATCGCATTGAGCCTAGTGTGCTCAATCATCGTTTCAACAGCTGCAGTTGTTCTTAAACCTAAGCAACAAGCTAACGCGGTTCTGGATCAACAAACTAAGATCTTAGAAGTTGCAGGTGTTGACCTTGAAGGTGACATCCCAGCGCTGTACGCAGAGAACATCGAACCTCGTCTAGTTGATTTCGCTACTGGTGATTTCGTTGACGGTGATGCTGCTGCATACGACCAACGTAAAGCGGCAAAAGATCCAGCTCAGTCAATCAAGCTTTCTGCTGAAGATGACATTGCTAAGATCCTTCGTCGTGCTAACACAGGTACTGTATACCTTGTGAAAGACGGTGCTGAAACTACTAAAGTTATCATCCCTGTTCACGGTAACGGCCTATGGTCAATGATGTACGCATTCGTTGCGGTAGAAACTGATGGCAACACAGTTTCTGGTATCACTTACTACGAGCAAGGTGAAACTCCTGGACTTGGTGGTGAAGTTGAGAACCCAACTTGGCGTGCTCAATTCGTTGGTAAGAAATTATTCGACGAAAACCACAAGCCAGCTATCAAGGTAGTTAAAGGTGGTGCTCCTGAAGGTACTGAGCACGGTGTTGATGGCCTTTCTGGTGCAACACTGACCAGTGTTGGCGTTCAACATACATTTGACTTCTGGTTAGGTGATATGGGCTTTGGTCCGTTCCTAGCAAAAGTTCGTGACGGAGGTCTGAACTAATGTCTAGTGCAAAAGAAATTAAAAAGAGCATTTTAGCGCCAGTATTGGATAACAACCCAATCGCGCTACAGGTTCTTGGTGTGTGTTCTGCTCTTGCGGTAACCACTAAGCTAGAAACAGCATTTGTTATGACTATCGCGGTAATGTTTGTTACTGCTCTGTCTAACTTCTTCGTTTCTTTAATCCGCAACCACATTCCTAACAGTGTGCGTATCATCGTTCAGATGGCAATTATCGCATCATTAGTAATCGTGGTAGACCAAGTGCTAAAAGCATACCTATACGATATCTCTAAGCAGCTATCTGTATTCGTAGGCCTAATCATTACTAACTGTATTGTAATGGGTCGTGCTGAAGCATTCGCAATGAAGTCTGCACCAATCCCATCTCTAATCGATGGTCTTGGTAACGGTCTTGGTTACGGTTTCGTTCTTATCACTGTTGGTTTCTTCCGTGAGCTTCTAGGCTCTGGCAAACTATTTGGTATGGAAGTACTACCTCTAGTGAGCAACGGTGGTTGGTATCAGCCAAACGGCTTGATGCTTCTAGCACCTTCTGCATTCTTCCTAATTGGTTTCTTGATTTGGGCAATTCGTGTGTTCAAACCAGAACAAGTAGAAGCGAAGGGGTAAGGTAGTCATGGAACATTATATTAGTCTGCTAGTTAAATCGATTTTCATCGAAAACATGGCGCTTTCTTTCTTCCTAGGTATGTGTACATTCCTAGCGGTATCTAAGAAAGTTAAAACTTCTTTTGGTCTTGGTGTTGCGGTAGTTGTAGTACTTACAATCGCTGTTCCTGTGAACAACCTTGTTTACACAAACATTCTGAAAGAAAACGCGCTTGTTGAAGGTGTCGATTTAAGTTTCCTTAACTTCATCGCATTCATCGGTGTTATCGCGGCACTTGTACAAATCCTAGAGATGGTTCTAGACCGTTTCTTCCCACCTTTGTACAACGCACTAGGTATCTTCCTTCCACTGATCACAGTTAACTGTGCAATCTTTGGTGGTGTATCTTTCATGGTAACTCGTGACTACAACTTTGCTGAATCTGTTGTTTACGGCTTCGGTTCTGGTGTGGGTTGGATGTTAGCTATCGTTGCTCTTGCGGGTATCCGTGAGAAGATGAAGTACTCTGACGTACCTCCAGGTCTACGTGGCCTTGGTATCACGTTCATTACTGTTGGTCTGATGGCGTTAGGCTTTATGTCTTTCTCTGGTGTTCAACTGTAGGGTAAGCACCCAGTAATAAGGAATAACAAATGCAAAGCATTATTCTTGGCGTAGCGATGTTTACCATTATTGTATTGGCTCTAGTGCTAGTGATTCTATTCGCTAAATCTAAGCTAGTACCATCAGGTGACATCACTATTTCAGTAAACGGCGACCCTGAAAAGGCGATCGTTACTCAACCTGGTAGCAAGCTACTTGGTGCCCTAGCTGGCGCTGGTATCTTCGTATCTTCTGCTTGTGGTGGCGGTGGCTCTTGTGGTCAGTGTCGTGTAAAAGTTAAGTCTGGCGGTGGCGACATCCTACCAACTGAACTTGATCACATCACTAAAGGCGAAGCTCGCGAAGGCGAACGTCTTGCATGTCAAGTTGCTATGAAAACTGACATGGAGATTGAACTAGACGAAGATATCTTTGGTGTTAAAAAGTGGGAATGTACTGTTATCTCGAATAACAACGAAGCTACTTTCATCAAAGAACTTGCGCTAGCAATCCCTGAAGGTGAAGAAGTTCCGTTCCGCGCGGGTGGTTACATTCAGATTGAAGCTGAACCACATCACGTGAAATACGCAGATTACGATATTCCTGAGGAATACCGTGGTGACTGGGATAAGTTCAACCTATTCCGTTACGAGTCTATCGTTAAAGAACATTCAATCCGTGCTTACTCAATGGCTTCATACCCAGAAGAGAAAGGCATCATCAAGTTGAACGTTCGTATCGCGACTCCGCCGCCAAACAACCCTGATGTTGCTCCTGGTGTGATGTCTTCATACATCTGGTCTCTTAAAGAAGGCGACAAGTGTACTATTTCTGGTCCATTTGGTGAGTTCTTTGCTAAAGACACAGACAATGAAATGGTATTCATCGGTGGTGGTGCAGGTATGGCGCCTATGCGTTCTCATATCTTCGACCAACTTAAGCGTCTTAAGTCTACTCGTAAGATGTCTTACTGGTATGGCGCACGTTCTAAGCGTGAGATGTTCTACATTGAAGATTTCGATGGCCTAGCGGCTGCAAACGAAAACTTCGTATGGCACTGTGCACTGTCTGATCCTCAACCAGAGGACAACTGGGACGGTTACACTGGTTTCATCCACAACGTACTGTACGAAAACTACCTGAAGGATCACGAAGCTCCTGAAGATTGTGAGTACTACATGTGTGGTCCACCGATGATGAACGCTGCTGTTATCGGTATGCTGAAAGATCTTGGTGTAGAAGATGAAAACATCCTACTAGATGACTTCGGTGGTTAATCCACTTAAGTGATTGATATTATGGCTGACTCCTACGAGTCAGCCATTTGTTTTTCTAAGACAGCTTTTGACAACATACTGGCTTATATAAGAAAGAGTAAGGCATTCAAAATACCTATTTTTTACTCTTATTTTTCCTTATATAAATCCTCAACATTAGACAGGAGTAAGCAAGTGAGAATTTGGCTTGTTGCATTAACTTCTTTGATTTTTCTTGCGGGCTGTGAGCAGTCAAGAGAGCAAGTGCATTTGAGTGGCCCAACGATGGGCACGAGTTACAATATTAAATACATCAATGGTGATG
The DNA here is from genome assembly GCF_013114525.1 of Vibrio sp. T3Y01. Classification (NCBI taxonomy): domain Bacteria; kingdom Pseudomonadati; phylum Pseudomonadota; class Gammaproteobacteria; order Vibrionales; family Vibrionaceae; genus Vibrio; species Vibrio sp. T3Y01. The sequence continues at coordinate 70,031 of NZ_VTXJ01000020.1, forward strand.
AATTTCCTGAGTCTAATGAAGTTCATACAGAGATCGATCGCCTGCTTGAAGAAGTAAACGACCAGATGTCGACTTACCGTAAAGATTCCGAATTAAGCCGTTTCAACCAGCATAAAGGTGCAGATGCGTTCGAAGTATCTGAGCAAACAGCGACGGTTGTGAAAGAAGCGATTCGTTTGAACGGTCTTACTGAAGGAGCACTGGATGTAACGGTTGGTCCATTAGTTAACTTATGGGGCTTTGGTCCTGAAGCCCGTCCTGAAGTTGTGCCATCAGATGAAGAGCTGGCGGCTCGCAAGGCTAAGATTGGTATCCATCACCTTAGCGTTGAAGGCAACATGTTGAAGAAAGACCTACCTAACCTGTATGTCGATCTATCCACGATTGCAAAAGGTTGGGGCGTTGACGTCGTCGCTGACTACCTTGATTCTATTGGTATTCACAACTACATGGTTGAAGTCGGTGGCGAAATTCGTCTGAAAGGTTTAAACCGTGAGAACGTGGGCTGGCGTATCGCGATTGAGAAACCAAGCGTTGACGAGCGTAATATCCAAGAGATCATCGAGCCGGGTGATATGGCTATCGCAACCTCTGGTGATTACCGTAACTATTTTGAACGTGATGGTGTTCGTTACTCACACATCATCAACCCTGAAACAGGAAAGCCTCTTCACCATAAAGTGGTTTCTGTAACTGTTTTAAACCCGTCTTCAATGACTGCAGACGGCTTATCTACAGGCCTTATGGTCTTAGGTGAAGAGAAAGGAATGGAAGTCGCAAACCAACATAACATCCCTGTGTTCATGGTGGTAAAAACAGCAGATGGCTTTAAAGAAGTTGCTTCTGAAGCATTTAAGCCATACTTAGGTAAATAAGGTAAGCGAGATAATTATGAATACATTTCTGATTACATTTGGTGTTTTTCTAGCTGTGATTACAGCAATGTCTATTGGCTACATCATTCAAAAGAAAGTAGTTAAAGGTAGCTGTGGTGGCTTAGGTGCAGTTGGTATTGATAAAGTATGTAACTGCCCAGAACCTTGTGATGCGCGTAAAAAGCGTGAAGCCCGTGAAGCTTACCGCGAAGAGAAACTGGCCGAGCGTCAGCAAAAAGAAGCTGCTTGGAATAAAGATCGTATTGCTTAATCAGCGATATTGATTGGGAGCGAATTAAGCTTTCCAAGAACAGAAGCCCAAGGTATGTGCCTTGGGCTTTTTTTGTTTTTCGCTAATTGGATTCATGCTTAGAAAGGTTCAGCTACTCGTTAACTAACTGAAGATTATTGCGAGCGCACACTAGCTGGTTTCGACCTTGTTCTTTAGCGGTATAAAGCAGTTCGTCGGCGGCTTTAATCTGTTCATCTAAAGAGCCCACTTGATCGGTTACCCCAATGCTCATGGTCACTTTAATGATTTGTGAATCATGCTCCACTTGGTGACTTTCAATTGCGTCTCTCATGGATTCCAACGCTTCCACAAACTGTTCAAATGGGCCGCATGATTGAATGCAAAACTCTTCTCCGCCAAACCTAACGGGCAAGTCGTCTTTAAAGTGTTGTTTGATAATTTTTCCAACTTCAATCAACACCGCATCACCACCATCGTGACCATAGGTGTCGTTCACTTTTTTAAAGAAGTCGATATCCATCATTGCAATATTGCGTTCTTCACAACCCTTGCACGTCTGGTTAAATAGATAACGACGGTTCCACAGGCCAGTAAGTGCATCCTCGTTTGCATGGCGAAACAGTTCGCTCGTCGCTTCTTTCATATCGAGGAGTTGATGAATTCGGCAGAAGAATTCTTCTTGATTAAAGGGCTTATAGAGGAAGTCATTGGCGCCAGCTTTAAGGAAACGAGCGGTCATGGTGCGGTCATCACTGCCTGATAAGCCAAGGATAGCGAGTTGGTTACGGTCGTGGTGCACTCGAATGTCACGAGTCATCGAAATACCGTCTTTATTTGGCATATCGTGGTCAGTGACCACAACGGTGATATCAGGATCGTTGTGCAGCAGTGCGAGCGCTTGCTCTCCATCTTCTGCCTGAACGGTTTGAATATATTGGTGTTCAAGAAGTTGAACGACATATCGGCGAACCACAGCAGAATCATCAACAACCAGAGCTTTATGGTGTCGATTATTCGAGATTCGTTTTACAAGCGGTAGCAAGTAACTGACCGATGACATGCTGTCTTTGAGGATGTAATCCAACACACCTTTAGCCAGAACTTGTTCTCGTAGGGTGTTGTTGAACATGCCGGTAAGCACGATGATTTTTTGTTGATAGCCGAGCACTAAATCAATGATCTCACCATCTTGGCCGTCAGGTAGGCAGTAGTCGAGCACGGCGCACAAGAAATCCGTCTCTTGCTCTAAGATAGCTTTGGCTTCAGCCACAGATTCTGCGAGCGCAACTTCATAACCATCGTTTTTAAATTGCTGGTAAAGGTAGTTTCTGAATGCGCGACTGTCCTCTACTACTAGTATTTTTTCACTCAAAAGCTATCCCTACTTATAGACTAAATACTCCTAACAATACTATCAGAAGAGTAGGTGGCGATTGAAGCTAAACCTGTTGAGCTGGACTCCAGATCATTTTAAAACCAACAATTATCCATTATACTGTTCATAGATACAGTTGTAAGGTTGAGTTACTGGTTGATGTGTAGTGCGGACCAAGAGAAAGTGAGAAAAATAATCCATGTCGATATGGACTGTTTTTACGCGGCTGTAGAAATGCGAGATAACCCGGCCTACCGTAACCGACCGTTAGCCGTCGGCGGGCATGAAAAGCAGCGTGGTGTGCTCAGCACATGCAATTACGAAGCGCGTAAGTTTGGTGTTCGTTCGGCCATGCCGACAGCTAAAGCGCTACAACTCTGCCCTAACTTGTTAGTGGTGCCGGGAAGAATGTCGGTTTATGTCGAGATATCTAAAAAGATCCGTGAGATTTTCTCTCGGTATACTGCCGTGATAGAGCCGTTGTCGTTGGATGAAGCATTTCTTGATGTGACGGACTCAAAGCAGTGTCATGGCTCTGCAACACTTATCGCTGAATCTATTCGTCGTGATATCTGGAATGAACTCAATCTAACAGCGTCTGCCGGTATTGCTCCGATAAAGTTCTTGGCGAAAGTGGCTTCGGATATGAATAAGCCTAACGGGCAATTCGTTATCCCTCCACAAGACGTGCAAGCGGTGATCGATGAACTACCACTTGAAAAGATCCCTGGCGTCGGCAAGGTGAGTATTGAAAAGCTTCACCAAGCGGGCTTTTTCACCTGCAAGGATATAAAAGAGTCTGACTATCGCGATCTACTACTTAAATTTGGTCGTCAGGGCGCCTCACTGTGGAAGCGCAGTCATGGTATCGATGAGCGAGAAGTCATTGTCGAGCGTGAGCGAAAGTCTGTTGGGGTTGAAAGAACCTTTACCCAAAACATATCGACTTACGCTGAGTGTTGGCAGGTTATAGAAGACAAACTGTTTCCTGAACTTGAAACTCGATTGGAAAAGGCTAGCCCAAGTAAAGCGATCATCAAGCAGGGTATCAAACTCAAATTCGCTGATTTCCAGCAAACCACTATTGAGCACATTCATGCTTCTCTAGATCGCGAGCACTTCAAAGAGCTGTTAAGTGAAATACTCAAAAGGCAGCAAGGGCGAGAGATACGCTTACTGGGTTTGAGTGTGATGTTGCAGCCTAAAGACCAAATGCGTCAGCTGAGCTTTTTCTAAAGACAGAGGTTGGCGAGTGCTTTTCATTAAGACCGACTAAGCTTCACAGCCTAGTCGGTTTTTATCGTTTTGAGTTATCTTGGAAGCTGTTTTACGCGCGCTAAGGTGTCGGCGAAAGGTTGTTGCTCTAGCTTTCCGTAGCCAGCCATTTTGCTGGCTTTAAGCTTGGTTGAAAGTGGGGTGGCGATTCCACAGAGAAAGCGAGTGATGGCTTCATCGGTAATCAGTTGTTGGCTTGCAGAAATAAACTCATGAATCCATGTCATGACTGTCTCATCATCGACCGATTCAACATCAACGCTTGGTAAGGTTGCTACTTGACCGCGGCATACAGAGCAGTGACCGCAGGCTTTTGGCGCTTCATTGTCTGCAAAGTAGCTTGCTAGGCGAGAGCTTAGGCAGGTGTCAGCCTCAAAGAAGCTCAGCATTTGATTGAGACGATTTATCTCGCTGTTCTCTTTTGCTTTAAACAACTCTGTAAGCCGCTCAGATAACTGCATCATCTCTTCAGAAGTATTGTGGATCGCGTAAACGTCGGTGATCTGTTTACTTTCCAACTCAATCCAGCCTTGCTCATTAAAGTAATCGATAGCGGCAATCACGCGTTGACGATCAGCTTGGAAGTGAGTCCAAAGTGCTTCGAAGTCGACTTGGCACCAGACTCTCGCTTGTGGTGAGCATTGAAAAATCGCTTCAACAAAGTTACGACGTTCGCCTTGGAATTGCTCGCAGATCTGCTGCTTAGGGCGAATGAACTTAAATTTGTAATCCGCAAAGTAGCTGTATTTAGGTTCAATGACGCCTTCAATCTCAAGGTAAACCAGTAACGTTTTGAGTGGCAACTGGCGAATGTTAGATTCACGCGAAAGCTGGTTAAGCATGATTTCCCATTGATTTGCGCCAGACGGCCCAATATTTTGGTTTTCGTAGATCTCTCTCAATACTGCTTGGATGGATATGTTGTCCGGCGTATCGCCAAACACGAAGTTCTCAAGCGTGCTCAAGCCGTGTTTGTTAGCCAGTAAAATACACTCAGAAGCTTGTCCATCACGGCCAGCTCTTCCTATCTCTTGGGAGTAGTTCTCTATCGATTTTGGTAAGTCAAAATGAATCACTCGGCGGATATTTGATTTGTCCACGCCCATGCCAAATGCAATCGTCGCCACAATACAGTGTACGTCATCATTCATGAATTGCTGTTGAATAGCATCTCTGTTTTCTGGTTTAAGACCGGCGTGATACGCCACAGCATTAACCCCGGCATTACGGAGTTGTTGAGCAACCATCTCTGCCGTTTGCTGCAGAGTAACATAGACAATGGTGGGTGCTTGCGCCGCTTGGTTGACCACATTACACAAGCTTTCTAACTTGTTAGCTTGTTCGCATGGCTGAATAGATAGGTCGAGGTTTTTACGGTAGAAGCCTGTCACCACAACACGATCTTCATCGATATCGAACTTAGACTTCATATCTTGAATAACGGATGTTGTGGCTGTCGCTGTGAGCAGCAGTACCTGAGGAATGTTAAGCTGCTTTTGATATTGAGGCAGCTTGAGGTAGTCTGGTCTGAAGTTGTGGCCCCATTCAGAAATACAGTGTGCTTCATCGACCACAAGTAACGAGATAGGCACTTGGGAAATAAACTGGCGAAAGCGTTCGTTCTTCAGTCGTTCGACTGAGATCATCAGGATCTTTGTGTCTCCGTTGCGTACGGATTGCATCACTTGCTGGGTGGTTTGTCTGTCTTGGCTCGATTCGATTGCAGCCGCGCTGATGCCTTTGCTGTGTAGGAAAGCGAGTTGATCTTTCATCAAGGCGAGCAGTGGCGATATCACTAAGGTTAAATGGGGCAACTCTAGAGCGGGTAGCTGATAACAGAGTGATTTTCCGGAACCTGTCGGGAATATCGCCGCTGTCGAGTGACCAGATAGAACATTATCAATGACTTGCTTCTGTCCGTTTCTCAGTGAATCGAATCCGAATACTTGTTTTAGCTTCTGCTCAATCATTTGTGTTCTACCTGAATTAATAAGTGTTGTCTTGATGCTAAAGCGAGCGCTGATTGACGATAGCGTCGCTTGAGGTATCAAATCTCTTGCACCTGATTGTACCTAATTCTATTCTGTAGCTCCTATAGAAAAGCACCCCAATAGTATGAATAAGTCTGAGCTCCGCCAAATAATCTTAGAGCAACTTGAATCTCGATTACGTATCGCGCAGTCCGCTACACAGCGTGCCATTGATGCTGCGACTGATGAAGAGACAGTTCCTGAACACAAGTACGACACGTTGGCGTTGGAAGCCTCGTACCTTGCTCACGGACAAGCGGTGAGAGTGCAAGAGTGCGAAGAGGATATTCAGTGTTACCGAAACCTAGTTTTACGTGACAGTGAGAAGGTAACAGTGAGTAGCTACGTTGTGGTGATTGACGAGCACGATCAATATAAGCATTTTTTCATGGGGCCAAGAGTCGGTGGGCTGTCTGTTACCTGGAACGGTAATGAGGTCTCTATAGTGACTTCGAATGCGCCGTTTGGTCGGGCTCTTATGGGGAAAGAAGTCGGCGACGAGATTGAGTTTAGCGTCGCTGATAAACCGTTTTGTTATGAAGTGGTTTCTATTGATTGAGCTCTGAGTGAATTGATATAAAACCTTGCCCTGACAAAGAAGCATAAACTCGGGGTATAGTAATCTGGCAGATTGATGAGAGGATGTTATGAAAAGCAATGTATTTATGAAAAACAGTGTATTAATTGCATCGTTAACAGCGGCGATCTCTGTTGTGAGCCTGCCAACGTTTGCAGCTCAATGTCGAGTTGATCTAAAGAATGAGTTGCGAATCGATGACCAAAAAGTCGAAATTCATCAGGTAAATGGTGATACCGCCGTGTTCGATGATAATAATAACCTCTATATTCATGGCGAGAAAGTTGAGCTTGATGCTGACCAACAAGCAGCGATTGAAAAATATCGCGAGAGTATGAGTGAGTACATACCGCGAGCTAAGCAGATGGCGAGCGAAAGTCTCGCATTAGCCAATGATGTGATTGACGATATTGCTGTCAGCTTGGACTCCCCAGAGTCGTTTGATAACGTAAAAGAGTCGATGAAAACGTTTTTCGCAGACCTAGAAGCCCGTTACTACAAAGATGGCGAGCTGGTTTTGCCTGCAGACAGCTTTGAGTCGATGGCCAATGGTTGGTCTGAAGACTTCGAAAAAGCTAAAGAGATCTTTAACCAAGAGTTTATCTCTAGTGCTTTTAATGCCATGTCAGAAAAGATGAAGCAAGAAGGTGGGCTCAACCTGACGGAATTGACGGACAGCATGGCTGAACTCAAGCTGAAAGTTGAAGAGCGAATGAAGCAGCATGCTAAGCAGATGGAAGAAGAAAGCGCAGAGTTCTGTGATTCTCTTGATGAGATGGCAGAACAAGAGCAAGAACTGCATGAAATCATTCCGAACCTAAAAGATTATCAAGTATTCACGATTTAATTCGAGTCTAGTGATGAATAGCAAGAGCACCAGTTGGTGCTCTTTTTGTTTGTATTGTTCACCCAATGATAAGTATCAATTTTGCGGTCTAATTCTGTTGATAATCCTTTGGTGTCTATATTTGTGGAATTATTGAACTGGAGTTTTGTTAATTTTGTGGTTCTAAATAGCGCATTGATTGTAAAAATTAGAGAATTGTTCATTTATTGGTTGTGTCTATCATTGCTTTTCATTACTGTACTTCTCAACTAGTTCACTGATTCTTTGTGCGAGCAATATGGACCAACAATCTTCCTCTTCAAGAGAGCTGTTTAGTTCTCGTTTAGGCTTTATTTTAGCTGCGGCAGGTGCTGCTGTTGGCTTGGGTAACATTTGGGGTTTTCCAACTCAGGTAGCGAGTAATGGCGGTGGTGCCTTTCTACTTGTTTACCTAATCATGATTTTCGTGGTTGCGTTCCCTATGCTGGTGGTTGAAATGGCGATTGGTCGTCATGGTCAAGCCAACCCAGTTGATAGTATGCGTTCACTAACGGCTAATCCGCTAGGCAAAAAAATCGGTGAATTTGTTGGTTGGATTGGATTAAGTGTCCCAAGTGCCGTACTGGCGTTTTACAGCATTGTTGGTGGTTGGTTAATCTGCTTCCTAATTGGTGCTGTCGCTGATCTTATTGGTCTAGAGGCTGCTGCTGATTGGTTCAAAGGCTTCAGTGTTGAGCGTAATGTATTTGGTACTGTAGCGTTCTACGTACTGACCATTCTTATTGTTCAGGGTGGTGTTAAACAAGGTATCGAGAAATGGTCGACGCGTTTAATGCCAGCACTGTTTGTTTTGTTCGGTTTATTGTTCGTGTACATCATGACTCAAGCTGGCGCAATGGAAGGCTTGAAGCATTACCTAGTGCCTGATTTTGAAAAGGTGTGGGATAGAAAGCTGATTCTAGCGGCGATGGGACAAGGCTTCTTCTCGCTAACGATTGGTGGCTGTTCAATGTTGGTTTATGGATCTTACTTAAGTAAGAAAGAGAACCTGCCAAAAATGGCGATGAACGTGACGCTGGTTGATACCGCAGTGGCTTTTATTGCCGGTTTAGTGGTAATGCCTGCAATGTTTGTTGCGATGCAAAAAGGCGTTCAAATCTATGCAGAAGATGGCTCGCTGTTAAGCTCTGACACGCTAGTATTCACGGTTCTACCTTTGATGTTTGATAGCTTAGGTGTGCTTGGTCAGATATTCGCAATTGTTTTCTTCTTGTTGCTAACCATTGCCGCGCTGACTTCTTCTATCTCAATGCTAGAAGGTCCGGTAGCGCTAGTGAGTGAGCGCTTCAATACCAGAAGAACGTCAACAAGTTGGGTGATTGGTGGTGCAATCGCACTGTTCAGTGTGGTAATTGTTTACAACTTTGCTGCGATGTTTGGCATGGTGGCGATGATAGCGACACAGTACCTGCAACCAATTGCTGCATTGATGTTCTGCCTATTTGGTGGATGGGTGTGGAGCCGAGCGTCAAAAGTAAAAGAGCTTGAACAAGGCTGCCCTGATTTTCAGCTGGGTTGGTTTGGTAAGGTTTGGCCGATGTATGTGAAGTTCGTGTGCCCAATCTTAGTGGCAACGGTAATCTGGGCTTCTTTCGGCTAATTAGACATTATTGTTCACTTGTTTATCGTCTAGACATCTGAATTTAACAAAGCCGCTCTCATTGAGCGGCTTTGTTGTTTTTGTGTAGAACAAGTTTGCTTTACTCGATAGAAAAAAGGCGCTGAACCGTTAGTTCAGCGCCTTTTCAATCTTGGTTTAAGCAATCAAGGTTACTTGATTTCCATACCTTGTGCTTGCAAGTCTGCATGGTAAGAAGAACGTACAAACGGACCACATGCTGCGTGAGTGAAGCCTAGCTCTAGAGCAATCTCTTTCAGCTCGTCGAACTCTGAAGGTGGCACGTAGCGTTCTACTGGTAAATGGTGACGGCTTGGCGCTAGGTATTGACCAAGAGTCAGCATAGTTACGCCGTGCTCACGAAGGTCTTTCAATACTTGAATGATCTCTTCTTTAGTTTCACCAAGACCCATCATAACGCCAGATTTTGTTGGGATGTCTGGGTGCTGCTCTTTAAACTTTTTCAGTAGATCAAGAGACCATTTGTAGTTCGCACCTGGGCGCGCTTTACGGTATAGGCGTGGCGCTGTCTCAAGGTTGTGGTTGAAAACATCTGGTGGATTGTCTTTCAGTAGCTCAAGTGCAACGTCCATACGACCACGGAAGTCTGGAACCAGCGTTTCGATGCGAATATTTGGGTTGAGCTCGCGGATCTCACGGTTACAGTCTGCAAAGTGTTGAGCACCACCGTCACGCAAGTCATCACGGTCAACTGAAGTGATTACTACATACTTCAGTTTCATGTCTTGAATTGTTTTCGCCAGTTTCTTCGGCTCTTCTGCTTCAGGAGCAACAGGACGACCATGGGCAACATCACAGAACGGGCAGCGACGAGTACAGATAGCGCCAAGAATCATAAACGTTGCCGTACCGTGGTTGAAACACTCGGCTAGGTTAGGGCAAGACGCTTCTTCGCAAACTGAGTGCAGGTTGTTTTTGCGCATTGCTGATTTGATTTCTTGGATACGATGGCTGTCAGAAGGAAGTTTAATCTTCATCCATTCTGGCTTACGTAGTACTTCTTTCTGTTCAGCAGGCATATTCTTTACGGGAATTAATGCCATTTTGTCAGCGTCACGATATTTAACGCCTTTTTCCATTTGGATTGGTTTGCTCATGATTTTATGCTTCTGCTGTAATGTTACTGGTGGCTTGAATGTCTACTTGGTCATAGCCGAGCAGCTCTACGAGCTCTTGTATTAACTGTTGCTCAACGTTCTCTAATTCACTTGGTCCGCCTAGTTGGCTTACCTGTGCCATCTCCATACCTTGGTAGCCGCATGGGTTAATGCGTAGGAATGGGGACAGGTCCATATCGACGTTCAGTGCTAGCCCATGGAATGAGCAGCCACGCCGAATTCGTAATCCGAGTGAACAGATTTTCTTGCCATCGACGTAAACACCAGGAGCGTCAGGTCGGGCCGCTGAATCTATATTGTAAGCTTTCAGAGTGTTGATTACGAGGTTCTCGATATGAGTAACCAAATCGCGTACTCCGAACTTCTTGCGGCGGATGTTAATCAGAAAGTAAGCCACTAACTGACCTGGGCCGTGGTAAGTCACTTGGCCACCGCGATCGCTTTGTATCACAGGGATATCGCCAGCATTTAATACATGCTCAGCTTTGCCTGCTTGTCCTTGAGTGAAGACAGGGTTGTGTTCAACCAACCATACTTGGTCTACGTCTTCTTCTGTGCGTTCGTCTGTGAACTTATGCATGGCTTTCCATACAGGTTCGTAATCCTGACGGCCTAATTTTTTTACGATTAGCTTGTTTTGCAAAGCGGCACTCCCTCAAGGATTAATAAAGTGAACGCATTATAAACGCGAAACATGATTCTAACTACAGACGGACTGCAAGGTTTTTCAACTTTCTTCGTATTTATTGAAAATTAAGTTGAATGAATTTGACCACGATAGGATGCTTTAAACAAAAACAGCGGCAATAAGCCGCTGTTTTCCATGCGCAATCGAAGATTACAGAACCATACGAACGATTTCGATCTCGCCTAGTTCTTTGTATAGCGTTTCTACCTGCTCAATTGAAGTCGCAGTGATATTGATAGAAACAGAGTGGTAGTTACCCTTTGCACTTGGTTTTAGTGTTGGGCTGTAGTCACCAGGAGCATGACGCTGGATCACTTCTAGCACTAGTTCAGTCAGTTCTGGCTTAGCGTGGCCCATTACTTTGTAAGTGAATGAACAAGGGAACTCTAAGAGGTCTTTTAGTTTTGCATCAGAATTGATGTTCATGATTAGCTCCAAAAGGCTAGACTCTCGCAAATTGGCGGAAGTCGATAAAAAGCGTGTTCGGTCAGTAGACTCGAGTAATAAGGCGGAATATTACGTGTAAATATCACTGAACTCAAGATCAACAAAAGCCGCACATGGCGGCTTTTGTTTCGCTAAAGAGTAAATAATGAACTTACTCATTAGGTTAGCTTTCCAACAAGCTAAGGTTTCGTTTAGAGCAAAACCTTGGACTTACTTAGAATAAGCCTTTGAATAGCAGTACTAGGTAATCCCATAGGCGGCTAAATAGGCTGCCTTGCTCTACGTCTTCAAGTGCTAGTAGTGGGTATTCCGCAACATCTTCACCATCAACTTGGTAGAAAAGTTTACCAACGACATCACCTTTGCTGATTGGCGCTTCTAGCTCTTTCTCAAGTACAAAGCTTGCTTTAAGGTCTTTAGCTTGGCCACGAGGTAGAGTTACGAAAGTATCTTCGTCGACACCTAGCGCTACTGTGTCTTTGCTACCCATCCAAATTTTCTCTTCTACGAAAGTCTCACCAGCGGTGTGTGGTGCCACTGTCTCGAAGAAGCGGAAGCCGTAGCTAAGCAGCTTTTTGCTTTCTGTTTTACGAGCGTTCGCATTTTTAGTACCCATCACAACCGCAACTAGGCGCATTTTGCCTTCTGTTGCTGAGCTTACTAGGCTGTAACCTGCATTGCTTGTGTGACCTGTTTTAATGCCATCAACGTTCATGCTCTTATCCCACAACAGACCATTACGGTTGTACTGAGTGATGCCGTTGTAAGTGAATTTTTTCTGTGAGTAGATACGGTACTCATCAGGAACATCACGAATTAGCGCCTGACCAAGCAGTGCCATATCGTAAGGCGTTGAGTATAGGTTTGGGTTGTCTAGGCCGTGCACGTTAGCAAAGTGCGTGTCTTTCATGCCGATCGAGCTTGCCCATGCGTTCATTAGGTCAACGAATGCGTCTTCTGAACCTGCAATGTGCTCAGCCATTGCAACACAAGCATCGTTACCTGATTGAATGATGATACCGCGGTTCAGTTCTTCAACTTTAACCGTTGTGCCAACTTCAACGAACATTTTAGATGAGTCTGGGAAGTTTTTAGCCCAAGCATTTTCACTGATTACAACATCGTCGTTTAGGTTGATGTTACCACGCTCAAGTTCTTGACCGATTACGTAGCTCGTCATCATCTTGGTTAAACTTGCTGGAGAAAGTTGAGTATTCATCTCTTTCTCTGCTAGTACTTTGCCTGAATGGTAATCCATCAGAACAAAACCTTTAGCGGCGATTTGTGGTGCATCAGGAACAACAATTGGAGCAGCGAATGACGATGTAGCTATTGTTGCTGAAAGCGCAACAGAAGTAGCAAAAATCGTTTTAACAAGTTTATTAGATTTAATCATTTTGAATGCAATTATTTGGTGAACTATTCATATCTTACCAGAATCACTCTGTCACACCAGAGCGCTGATTACCAGAGGTTACTATCAGATTAATTAGCGAGTTAGCGAGTGCTTCTTGATATAAGCAGAAGGGTAACCCATCAGCTTAACCTGTTCTAATTTCTCTTGAGTCAGAGCATAGTCATGAAATGGCCCAAGCATTAGTCTGTATTGACCATCATTTGGCTGCAAGAAGCTTGCTACTGCTAGCTTTTCGCTGAGATCTTTGGCTAACTTCTCCGTTCTGTCTTCATGTTGCGATGTTGCGACTTGAATAATAAATTGTGGCAAAGCTGCCTTTTTCTTAGCGTCAGTTGGCATCGCCACTTTGATTACTTCAATTTCAACATTTGCAGTGCCAGTCCTTAAGACATCAAGCTTGTAAGCTGCCGCATAACTGAGGTCAATGATTCGGCCTTCATGGAATGGGCCGCGATCATTAATACGCACAATCGTTGTTTTGTTGTTGTCGGTATTAGTGACTTTGACATAGCTCGGAATAGGTAATGTTTTGTGTGCCGCCGACATCGAATACATGTCGTAAATCTCGCCGTTAGACGTCAAATGACCATGAAATTTTTTGCCATACCAAGACGCTTTGCCTTTCTCGGTGAAGCCTTCGGTTTCTTTTATGATTTTGTAATCTTCACCACGCAGAGTGTAGTCACTGTTACCACCTAGGCTGTAAGGTTCATATTGAGGATGTGCGTCCTCTAGATGCTCGACCGAGATAGGGGCATCAGGCGCGATATCTGAATCGATATCGTAGCGACCAGTTGGTTTCTGAGAAGCACAGCCATTGATTAAGATCGCTAAACCCAGAATTGAGACTATTTTTTTGATTGGCAGCTCATCAACCAAGGATGCTTTTTTTGAAAACGTTGTAATAGACATCGATTAGGTCGCCTTTGAGAATGCTTTTCTATGTGTGTGGATCGACATTAAAATACCAAAACCAGCCATTAGGGTAACCATAGAGGTACCGCCATAGCTCACTAAAGGAAGAGGTACACCTACAACCGGTAGAATGCCACTTACCATGCCAATATTTACAAAAATATAAACGAAGAAGCTCAGTACAATACTGCCGCCCATCATTCGACCAAAGGCCGTCTGCGCTTGGCTTGCTAAGTACAAGCCACGTCCAATAATGAATAGGTAGATCGCAAGTAAGAACAAGATACCTATCATGCCCCATTCTTCAGCGATAACCGCAAAGATGAAGTCAGTATGGCGCTCTGGAATGAACTCTAGTTGAGATTGAGTCCCTTGTAGCCAGCCTTTCCCTGATATACCACCTGAACCTATCGCAATCTTACTTTGAATGATGTGGTAACCCGCACCTAATGGATCTGATTCAGGATCAAAAAGGGTTCTAACACGTACCTTTTGGTATTCACGCATTAAGAAGAACCACAGAATTGGGATAAATGCGCCTAAGGCGACAGCTGCACTGGCAATGATCTTCCAGCTAATACCCGCTAGGAATATCACGAAGATACCCGATGCCGCGATAAGGATAGAGGTGCCTAAATCGGGCTGCTTAGCGATCAGAATGGTTGGTACAAATACCATAACCAGCGAGATTGCCAAGGTTTGGAATGTCGGTGGTAGTGAACGCTTACCAATAAACCTCGCTAGCATCAAAGGCACGGCTAGCTTTAAGAGCTCTGAGGGCTGGAATCGAACAAAACCAAAATTCAGCCAACGCTGTGCACCTTTAGAGGCTTCGCCAAAGAAGAGTACGCCTAATAGCAGAATAACGCCGCCAGCGAATAGCACTGGGGCTAGAGTCTCGTAGGTACGTGGTGATATCTGAGCTAAGAAAATCATTACGCCCAAAGACAGTGCCATACGCATCGCCTGGCGATCCATCATCGCTAAGCTCTGTCCACTCGCGCTGTACATGATTAATAAGGCAAAGCCCATTAAAACTAGAATGCCGAGTAAGAGTGGCAGATCGATATGGAGCCTTTCAAATAAGGCTCTGTTTCGTCCTGTTGAAGGATCAAGTTTCATTATTTTATTGGCTCGCTTTGATAATCTTCTGCAAGGATAATGTGGTCTAGAATTCGTCTTACTACTGGGCCGCCATTCGATGAACCACCGCCAGCATTTTCGAGAACGATAGTGACAACGGCCTCTGGATCTTCAAGCGGTGCATAGCCAGTAAACAATGCGTGGTCACGTAGGTGCTCAGCGATTTCATCGGCGTTGTACTCTTCATCTTCTTTCAGACCAAAGACTTGTGCTGTACCTGACTTACCTGCGGTAACGTAAGACATATTTTGAAATGAGCGTCTTGCTGTCCCTTTTTTACCGTGGTTAGCCAGCTTCATACCTTCTTGAGCGATATCCCAGTACTTCTTCTTAACGCCTGTTAGTGGCGGGTAAGTTTCAATGTCCGACATAACTTGCTCGTCGAATGGGTGACCGTTTTCAATGGTGGCACGCAATAGGTGAGGTGCTGTTACCTCGCCCTTATTGACCAGCACAGAGGTCGCTTTTGCAATCTGCATTGGTGTGGCCGTCCAGTAGCCTTGGCCGATACCTACAGGGATTGTGTCACCTTGGTACCATGGCACACGGTGTCTGGCCATTTTCCAGTCTCGGGTTGGCATGTTGGCTTTACTTTCTTCGTAAATATCGATGCCCGTGTAATCGCCAAATCCAAACATCATCATCCATTTGGATATGCGATCTATACCTAGGTCATAAGCGATCTGGTAGAAGAAAGTGTCCACCGACTCTTCGATGGCTTTTACGATATCGACTTTACCGTGTCCCCAACGTAACCAATCTCTGAATGGTCGAGTTTTAGAGTTCGGGATCTTCCAGTAGCCAGGGTCGTTACGTGTGGTATTCGGTGTGATGACACCTTCTTGTAAAGCTGCAACGGCCATGAAGGGTTTGATCGTTGATGCTGGTGGATAGATGCCAAGTGTGGTTCGGTTTACTAGAGGACGGTTCTTATCCTGAAGCAGTGCGTTATACCCTTTAGAGGAAATGCCATGCACGAACGCATTCGGGTCATAGCTCGGGCTTGAAACCATCGCTAATACGCCGTTGTCTTTTGGATCCAATACAACTGCTGAGCCACGGCGTCCATCGAGTAGCTTATGAACGTAAAGCTGAAGGTTGATATCCAGGTTCAATACAATATCTTTACCCGGAACAGAAGGAACAAACTTTAGCGTGCGAATAACACGTCCACGGCTGTTTACTTCGACTTCTTGGTAGCCGGCTGTACCGTGTAGCAAATCTTCGTAATAGCGCTCAATACCTAGCTTACCAATATCACGGGTTGCTTGGTAATTGGCGTCTTTTTCTTCTCGCACCAATCGCTGCATGTCACGGTCGTTGATACGAGAGACATAACCGATAACGTGGGTAAGCACATCACCGTATGGATAAAAGCGCTTTAAGGTACCTGTAACCTCAACACCTGGGAATTTGTGTTGATTCACCGAGAAGACAGCTACCTGTGATTCTGTCAGCTGATTAAGAATGGGTACTGATTTAAAGCGTCGTGAATTACGGCGCTCACGGTTAAATCGTTCAATACGCTCTGGTGGGATCTCAATTAACTCTTGTAGACGGACAAGTGTATCGTCCATATCTTTGATTTTTTCGGGGGTGATTTCTAGGTTGAAAACCGGACGGTTCTCGGCAAGAAGTACACCGTTTCGATCGTAAATCAAACCACGGTTTGGTGCGATTGGCACCACTTTAATACGGTTATCGTTAGAGCGAGTTTTATAGTCTTGATATTGATTGACCTGAATGTTGTACAGGTTAACAACCAACAATGACATCATGACTATGATGCCTGCAAACGCAACAAAAGCACGACTAGTAAATAGTCGTGCTTCTGCTTTGTAATCACGGATTTGGCTACGTTTACGTAACATTAACGCTTATTCTCGATGATAAGGGTGGTTAGCAGTGATGCTCCAAGCTCGATACAAGCTTTCAGCCATGATAACGCGTACTAATGGGTGAGGGAGAGTAAGCGCAGACAGAGACCAACTTTGGTCTGCAGCCGCTTTACATGCAGGTGCTAATCCTTCAGGCCCGCCAATCAGGATAGAAACATCACGTCCATCCAACTTCCAGCTTTCCAATTGCTCAGCAAGTTGTGGTGTGTCCCATTTTCTTCCTGGGATATCTAGAGTCACAATTCGGTTGCCTTTTGGCACCGCAGCCAACATGGCTTCGCCTTCTTTCTGAAGAATACGAGCGATATCAGCGTTCTTACCACGCTTACCTGCCGTGATTTCAACGAGTTCTAACGGCATGTCGTGAGGGAAGCGGCGTTTATATTCGTTAAACCCTTCTTCAACCCACTTCGGCATTTTCGTGCCAACCGCGATTAACTGGATCTTCAACGTTTAGCCCCAAAGTTTTTCTAGTTGGTACAGTTCACGATGCTCTTCTTGCATAACGTGAAGCATGCTTGTACCCATATCTAGTACAACCCATTCGCCTTCTTGCTGGCCGTCCATACCAAGTGGTTCAAGACCGGCTTTCTTTACTTCGTCAGCAACATGCTGAGCAATTGAAGCTACGTGGCGCTTAGAAGTACCAGTACAAACGATCATGTAATCCGTCACACTTGATTTGCCTTCTACATCGATGGTCACAATAGATTCTGCTTTCATGTCGTCAGCTTTGTCTGCAAGAAAGTCTTTTAGTTCTTCACGTAACACTGGGTGTTCCTTAAATCTGAATTTGGTTCTACTAAGATCATAACACGCTTTTATGCGTGAGATGGTATTGAAGCTGAAGGGATACAAAACTCAACGCTCAACTGATGGATTAGTGGCCAAGGCGACTGCTCATACTGCGTTTTTGTTATCAATTCTGCTTGGGTCAGCAACGCAAACAGTGAGTGTAATTGAGAAATTGAAACTCTTGTTAGCGCGGCGTTATAAAGCGGCTTTTTCGATTGCCAGATACGATGTCTTTCGAAAACCTGACCGATCGGCATGAGTTTCATTTGTTGTTGCATTTGCAGTAGCAACGCAAGCTCTCTTTGCACGCTTCGCAGCAGAATAACTGGTTCGACACCCTCAGCTTCGAGTTGTCTTAGGATTCTCTGTGCTCGATTCCCTTTCCCTGCCAATAGGGCATCACTCCAATGGAATGGAGTGAAGTGGTTGTGTCGGCTCAGTGACTCTTCTAAGCGTACTAAGGTTAGCTTTCCATCTGGATACTGAAGCGCCAGCTTTTCGAGGCTTTGTGTGAGTGCAAACAGATTGCCTTCATGCCACTGCGCCAGCATTTGAATAGCTTCAGGGTCTGGTGATAACCCGACTTGACGACAGCGTGCTTGAACAAACTGAGGTAGCCTGCTGACATCAGGTGTCAGGCAACTTACCCAATGTCCCTGGCTAGAGAGCGATTTAAACCACTTAGCGTTTTCTTGGGCTTTTGTCAGTTTGGTGCCAACAAGAATTAGCAAGATATCGCTGTGGATATGCTCAGAGATAGCCAACAGTTCTTTGGCTATTGCGGCATTCACGCCTGACTCTGGTAGTTCAAGCTCAATGATTTGACGGCTAGAAAACAGGCTTAGCGCTTGAGTACAGTCATAGACTTGGTTCCAGTCCATACTATTATCAATCGCAAAGCGGTGACGTTCCTCGAAACCTTGTTGTTTAGCCGCTTTTTGAATCGCTTCTCGGCTTTCTTGCAATAGCAGTGGTTCATTACCAAAGATCAGGTAAACATTGCTCAGCTGTTTAGCAAGTTGTTCTGGTAAGCGGTCAGCAAAAATACGCATCAAATCAACCTATTATTGAGCAGATTCGCTGAGCTCTGGTTGCTGTTCTGTGCTTGGTTCGATTTCAACGTCGTCAATCTCAACATTCTTGATGTTGTATTGCTTTTCAAGCTCTTTAACTTGAACGTGTTCTAGTGCTTCTAGGTCCATACTGTCTGCAGCGATGTTCGCTTTTAGTCGAGCCATTTGACGTAGGATTTGGCTTGTTGCCAGCTTACGCATCTCATCTTCAATCATGTCGCGTTCAACCGATTTTGCAAGAGCTGTTAATGGGTTATCTAGGTAGCTGCGGGTAACACTGGTTGAGAACGTTTTTGAGCCAAGATCTGGAATCGTTACACGGTATGAAGCGTAGAACGTGAGCTCAATTTCTGCGGCACGAGTATTCTGGTATAGCGATAAAGTACGCTCACTAACACTCTCGCTAATGATATGCAGGTTAGGGGTATTTTCAGCTGGTGGCACAATTTCTACATCATTCATACGCAGTTGACCTTTCATCATACGTGTAAACGTACTGTATTGGTCGTAACTGGTTACCGAGATCTTGTTGAGCTCCTCCGGTACAGAGTAGTCACCACGTAGGTGAAAACCACAGGCACTAAGTAGGCTAACGGTTAGAACAACAATAGTAACTTTCAATGAAGATAGTGAAATCAGGCGCATTATTTGATGGCTCTCATGAAGGTAGAATACTTATTTAAATGCTTTAGTTTGTTGGCGTGAGGTTAGTCACTGAAAGTAAAGCGTTTAAATAAGTAGACAGGGTAATTTAATTACCCTGTCTAAAGACTGCCAAAAACGAATTAAGTTCGTTTTAGTCTACAGCGATTAGTTAGCAACGATGTTTAGAAGCTTACCTGGTACAAAGATGACTTTACGGATCGTTAAGCCATCTAGGAACTTCTTAGCGTTCTCATCGTTCAGACCAAGCTCACGAACCTGCTCTTCTGTTGCATCAGCTGCCACAGTTAGCTTCGCACGCAGCTTACCGTTGATCATAACAACGATAGTCTTCTCGTCTTCAACCAGTGCTTTCTCATCGAAAGTCGGCCATGTTGCTGAGTCAACATCTGATTCACCAAGAGCAATCCACATTTCGTAAGAGATGTGTGGCGTCATTGGGTAAAGCATGCGAACTACTGCTTTCAGTGCTTCGTCAAGGATTGCACGATCTTGTGCTGATTCTTGAGGCGCTTTCGCTAGTTTGTTCATCAGTTCCATGATCGCAGCGATCGCCGTGTTGAACGTTTGGCGACGGCCGATATCGTCCGTTACTTTCGAGATAGTCTTGTGAACATCACGACGAAGTGCTTTTTGGTCACCAGAAAGTGCTGCAACGTCAACAGATTCAGCTGCGCCCTTAGAAGAGTGAGCGTGAACCAGTTTCCAAACACGTTTAAGGAAGCGGTTTGCACCTTCAACACCAGATTCTTGCCACTCAAGTGTCATGTCTGCAGGTGATGCAAACATCATGAATAGACGTACTGTATCAGCACCGTACTTGTCTACCATCTCTTGTGGGTCGATACCGTTGTTTTTCGACTTAGACATCTTGATCATGCCTGAGTGAGCAACGTCACGGCCTTGGTTGTCTTTCGCAGACGTAATACGGCCTTTACCGTCACGCTCTACAGCAACATCAGTAGGAGCAACCCACTCTTTAGTGCCTTTCTCGTTCTCATGGTAGAACGCATCTGCTAGTACCATGCCTTGACATAGTAGTTGCTTGAATGGTTCGTCAGACGTCACGTAACCTGCATCACGTAACAGTTTGTGGAAGAAACGAGAGTACAGAAGGTGCATACAAGCGTGCTCGATACCACCGATGTACTGATCTACAGGTAGCCAGTAGTTCGCTTTTTCTGGATCTAGGATATCGTCAGCTTGTGGTGAACAGTAACGAGCGTAGTACCAAGAAGACTCCATGAACGTATCGAACGTGTCTGTTTCACGTAGAGCAGGTTCGCCGTTGAATGTTGTTTCTGCCCAAGACTTGTCAGCCTTGATTGGGCTAGTAACACCATCCATTACCACATCTTCAGGAAGAATCACAGGTAGCTGGTCTGCTGGTACTGGGTGAACTTCACCGTCTTCAGTGGTTACCATTGGGATTGGAGCACCCCAGTAACGCTGACGAGATACCCCCCAGTCACGTAGACGGAAGTTTACTGTTTTCTTACCTTTGCCTTCGGCTTCTAGCTTCGCAGCAATTGCGTCGAATGCTTCCTGGAAAGCAAGACCATCGAACTCACCAGAGTCGAACAGTACGCCTTTCTCGGTGTAAGCTGCTTCAGATACATCTAGCTCACAACCATCTTCTGGCTTGATTACTGGAATGATATCGATGCCGTACTTAGTTGCGAACTCGTAGTCACGCTGATCGTGAGCTGGAACCGCCATTACCGCGCCTGTGCCATAATCCATAAGTACGAAGTTTGCTACGTATACAGGAACAACACGACCGTTAAGAGGGTGGATAGCCGTTAAGCCAGTATCCATACCTTTCTTTTCCATCGTTGCTAGTTCAGCTTCAGCAACTTTAGTGTTGCGGCACTCTTCAACGAATGCAGCAAGCTCTGGGTTATTCTTTGATGCTTTCTCTGCAAGAGGGTGACCTGCAGCGATACCAACGTAAGACACACCCATCAGCGTATCAGGACGAGTTGTGTACACTTCTAGTGGCGCTTCTTCACCGTTAACAGCGAAAGATAGCTCAACACCTTCAGAGCGACCGATCCAGTTGCGCTGCATGGTTTTAACCATTTCAGGCCAACCTTCAAGGTTGTCTAGGTCATCTAGTAGCTCTTGAGCGTACTCAGTGATTTTAATGAACCACTGTGGAATTTTCTTTTGCTCTACTGGAGTATCACAACGCCAGCAGCAACCATCTTCTACTTGCTCGTTCGCTAGTACAGTTTGGTCGTTTGGACACCAGTTAACAGAAGAGGTCTTCTTGTACACTAGGCCTTTTTCGTAAAGCTTTGTGAAGAATTCTTGTTCCCAGCGGTAGTATTCAGGTGTACATGTTGCGAATTCACGATTCCAGTCGTAACCAAAGCCAAGAAGCTTAAGCTGGTTTTTCATGTATTCGATGTTTTCGTAAGTCCATGGTGCAGGTGCTGTGTTGTTTTTTACAGCTGCGTTTTCTGCAGGTAGGCCGAATGCATCCCAACCGATTGGTTGCATTACGTTTTTGCCTTGTAGACGTTGGAAACGAGATACCACATCACCGATGGTGTAGTTACGCACGTGACCCATGTGCAGTCGGCCACTTGGGTACGGGAACATAGAAAGACAGTAGAATTTTTCTTTGTTTGGGTCTTCACTCACAACGAAAGTTTCGCTGTTATCCCAGTGTTGTTGAACCTTTTGTTCAATCTCTTGCGGGTTATATTGTTCTTGCATCGATGGTATCCGGTTATCTTGGAATTTGTGAGTTCGGTTAGAACAGAATCTTACAGATCGTCATAGAATACCTAAAGGAGCTTAGTACAACAATAGTTATACCCTTCATACTTGCAGTTGCTGACTTGTAGATGGCGTAATTTTCACTGAATTTCGCAGGGCAACTATACTTAAGAGTATGAATTGCATTTGTTTGTGAGCGAGGGAGCGTTGTAGCACTTCGTTTACTCGCTATAACGTTGGTTATCTTAAGGAGGTTGTTATGCCGAAGAAAAAAGCACTCTATGAAGAAGTGGTTGAAGAGGTTATCGAAACGCTGAAGCATAGTCCTGAAGAGCTCAACAACAAAATCGAAACATCAGGCAAATATGCGAAAGCCGCCAATGACATGACTAAAGATGAGCTATCGCTGATCTCGGCCTACGTGAAGTCAGACTTGAAAGAGTTTTCTGAGAGCTACGAAGAGAGCAAAAGCGGTCCATTTTATCTGATGATTGCAGATTCTATTTGGCAGGGGCTTCTCGATATTACCGATCGCACTAAAGTAGAGTGGGTTGAGCTGTTCCAAGATTTAGAACACCAAGGCTTGTATCAAGCTGGTGAAGTGATTGGGTTGGGGACGCTTGTCTGTGATGAGTGTGGTCATCAAACTGAATATAATCATCCAACGACCATCATCCCGTGCATTAAGTGCGGCTCGAAAGGGTTTAGTCGCAAAGCACTGAAGCCGTAAATCTCCTCAAATACGACAAAAACAAAAAGGGTTGACCAAACGGCCAACCCTCCAAGTTACTTTATGTTGAATCTCTAACCTAGTTCTTTGGTTTTCTCACACTCCAGCCAATAACTAAGCTTAGTAGCACCCAAACATACAATGGCCAAGTACCGACCACGCGGTAAGGGGTTTGGCCATCTGTTGAAACAAGCTCGGCTTTCAGAACTGCCGTTTCAAACTGAGGTATTTGCTTGATGATATTGCCTTTGTAGTCCGTCACCGCTGTCACACCGTTGTTGGTTGAGCGAATTAGCGGCTTACCAAGCTCTAAGGCACGCATTTGCGCGATTTCCATATGTTGTAATGGACCAATTGAACGGCCAAACCACGCATCGTTAGAGAGCGTTAGAATAAAGTCCGTATCGTCTGTCACATTCTGTCTTACTTGATCATTAAAGATGATCTCATAACACAGAGCTGGCGCTAGATGACGACCGTTAGCAACAATGTTTGGCTGGATGAAATCGCCACGACTGAACGATGACATTGGCAAGTTAAAGAACGGTGCTAATGGACGCAATATATCTTCAAAGGGTACAAACTCACCAAATGGTAATAGGTGATGTTTGTGGTAGCGCTCGTCTGGGTCATAGCTGTATTCACCATATGGGTTAACACCAAGAGAAAGAATACTGTTGTAGTATTTCTTATCTTCAGACTGGTTCAGTACACCTGTGATGATGGAATTGTTGTTCATCTTAGCTGCGCTATCTAAGTTACGTAGGAAAGACGGTATCTCGACTTCAAAAGCAGGGATCGCGGCCTCTGGCCAGATGATGATATCTGCATCCCAGTTTTCCCTGCTTAGGTCAGTGTATTTCATCATAGTCGGCCAGCGGTGACTTGGCAGCCATTTGCTGTCCTGGTCGACATTACCTTGAATCAACACCACTGAGGTGGTTTTTTCAGGATTCGGTGTTACCCAATCGATGTTGCGAATACCAAAGCCAGTACTAAATACGACTGCAGGAATAACAACGATGCTCCAGGCTCTGTTTATAACCGCATAAGCAAACGCTGATGCTGAAACGATAATGGCAAGAGTCACTAGCTCGACACCACCAATTGGTGCGAAAGAGCCTAACGGAGAGTCGATTTGGCTATAGCCCAACCACAGCCATGGGAAGCCTGTCATTACCCAGCCGCGTAGCCAATCACTGATCAACCATAGTGCCGGAGCGGCTAGGAAGAATCGGCTTAAATTATTAGTGGGGAAGAACTTATTTAAGCTCCAAGTAAAGAGCCCTGAGTATACGGCTAAATAGCCAACGAGGAGTGCCATCAAAAATAGATTGGCCGCTAGTGGCATACCGCCAAAGCCGTCAATACTGACATATACCCAGCTGATTCCTGTGGTGAACTGACCTAGGCCCCATGCATAACCAATCCAAAGTGCACTCTTAGGTGAACGATTGTGGATCAGTAGCAGTAATAAAGCTGGGCTGAGAATGGCAAGAGGCCATATTGAGTATGGAGCGAATGAGAGGGTGGTTATAGCGCCAACAAAAACGGCCGCAAGCGGCCGTAATAGGCGATGAATAAAAGTATTAGTCATCTAATTTCTGTCATCTCTTTAGAGAGAAGTGGTTATTCTTCGATAGTCGGAAGAGGTTGCTCGTCAGGAATGGTTACCTGTAGCTGAATCACGCGACGATTATCTGCTGATGTTATTTTGAAATGGTAGTTTTCGATTTCTACAATTTCGCCACGAACTGGCAGATGACCGAGTGCTGTCATAACCATGCCGCCTACTGTATCCACTTCATCATCACTGAAAGCAGTATCAAACGTGTTGTTGAACTCTTCAATGGTGGTTAAAGCTTTAACAGAGAAGGTATGCTTGCTCAGCTTACGGATATCTAACTCTTCTTCATCGTCGAACTCGTCTTCAATTTCACCAACGATTTCTTCGAGGATATCTTCAATGGTTACTAGGCCAGAGACACCGCCAAACTCATCAACAACGATAGACATGTGGTAACGCTCTTCACGGAACTCCTTGAGTAGGCGATCAACACGCTTACTTTCAGGAACAACAACCGCAGGGCGAATCACTTGTTCGATATCAAATGGGGCACTGTCTGAACCCAAGTACTTAAGTAGGTCCTTCGCTAATAGAATGCCTTCAACATGGTCTTTATCTTCACTGATCACTGGGTAGCGAGAGTGTTGAGCATCAGTAATCAACGCAATCAATGTATCTAAATCATCGGTGCGTTCTACTGTAACCATTTGAGAGCGAGGTAGCATGATGTCGCGTACTCGCATCTCTGAAATCTCCATAACACCTTCGAGCATGTCGCGAGTGTCGTGGTCAATTAGGTCATTAATTTCTGAGTCGCGGATTACGTCTACGAGCTCTTGGCGGTCTTTTACCTCGCCTTGAAATAGTTGGCCTAGGCGTTCAAAGAAGGACTTTCTACTCGGACCTTCAGATTTTTTACTTCCCTCAGAAGTGGGGGGGTTACCTTCGTTCATGATTTCTCAAAAAATAACGCTATCAGAAGTGTGATAGCACACATCACAACTCAGATTCCTGAACATTACAGGTTCGATGAGTTATTGTTTCTCTGCAATCTACTTAACTAGAATCGATTTACTTTTCTAGAATATATGGGTCTTCAAACCCCATAGCTTGCATGATTTCTGTCTCGAGTGACTCCATCTCTTCAGCTTCATCATCTTCGATATGATCATAACCTAGCAGATGCAGACTGCCATGTACAACCATATGAGCCCAGTGTGCTAGCAGAGGCTTATTTTGCTCTTCTGCTTCTTTTTCGACAACTTGGCGACAGATAATGAGGTCACCTAGAAGATCTAACTCGATCCCAGGAGGAGCCTCGAATGGGAAAGATAGCACGTTAGTTGGCTTGTCTTTACCACGATATTCATGATTTAGCTGGTGGCTTTCCTCTGTATCTACGATACGGATAGTAAGCTCAGCGCTCTTTTGAAACTGAGGTATGGTCTTGTCCAACCAAAGCTGAATGTCCTGCTCTGTTGGAAGACCTTGCTCATTTTCGACCGCTAATTGTAGGTCTAGTTCAATAGACATCTATTTATCACCTTGTTCTGCAATCACAGAACTATTTTGTGTTGCTAATTGTGTCGTAACCGCTTGCTGAGTCTCAAGAAGTTTCGCTTCGCGCTCTTCACGTTTACGTTTCTCAAACTCTTTACGCTCTTTCTGGTCTTTCGCTTCCCATTTCTCGTAAGCGTTAACAATACGAGCAACCACTGGGTGACGAACCACGTCTTCAGACATAAAGAAGTTAAAGCTGATGTCATCGACTTCACTTAGAACTTCGGTCGCATGACGTAAGCCAGATTTTGCCCCACGAGGTAAATCGATTTGAGTGATATCGCCTGTGATTACCGCACGAGAGTTGAAACCAATACGAGTTAGGAACATCTTCATCTGTTCAACAGTCGTGTTTTGGCTCTCATCAAGAATGATGAAGGCATCGTTCAGTGTACGACCACGCATGTACGCAAGAGGTGCAACCTCAATCACGTTACGCTCAATCAGCTTCTCAACACGTTCAAAGCCCAGCATTTCAAAAAGTGCATCGTAAAGTGGACGCAAGTATGGGTCTACTTTTTGGCTTAAGTCACCAGGCAGGAAACCTAACTTTTCACCCGCTTCAACCGCAGGACGCGTCAATAGAATGCGACGAATCTCTTGGCGCTCTAATGCGTCTACGGCAGCAGCGACAGCTAAATACGTTTTACCGGTACCAGCAGGACCGATACCAAAGGTGATGTCATGCGTCACCATATTCATTAGGTATTGTGCTTGGTTTGGTGTACGCGGCTTAATGACGCCTTTTTTGGTCTTAATGAACACTTCTTTGCCGTGTTCAATATCAGATTCTACATTCTGTTCTAAAACACCAGACTCTTTGATAGCCAAGTGAATTTGTTCTGGCTCGATGTCTGGAATCGTGCCTTTGACCGGAGCAGATTCAACATACAGGCGCTTAACAATATCGAGTGCAGCAGCAGCCGTGTGAGGCTTACCAACAATAGTGAAGAAGTTGCTGCGGTGGTTAATCTCGACACCTAAACGGCGCTCAAGGTGTTTGATGTTGTCATCGAATGGGCCACAAAGGCTTGCAAGGCGATGGTTATCTGCGGGTTCTAGATTGATTTCTAGGGTAACGATTTTATTGCTCAAATTAGCCTCTCATTTTGTGCCACCCACTCTTTTCAACAAACAAAGAGCAAGAAGCCCGATTGGGACCGGGCTTCTAGTGGCGATTTCCCTATCTCTAAGATGGTCACTTAGTTAGGTAATTTCAAGCTTTGTTGGTCAGCTTTTTGCTGAACCTAGATGTTTCGCTTATGGCGTAAATGTCGCTACACCTAGCTCGTCTTCGCGTTTTGTGTTCGCCATCATTTGAGTTGGCGAGATCACGCTGCGAAGATCCATGTCTTTCTCAGTACGCACTACTTCACCACGTAGTGAGTTAGCAAATACTTCTGTGATTTTCACGTCTACGAACTGGCCGATAAGATCAGCAGAACCTTCAAAGTTAA
The DNA here is from genome assembly GCF_013114525.1 of Vibrio sp. T3Y01. Taxonomy (NCBI): domain Bacteria; kingdom Pseudomonadati; phylum Pseudomonadota; class Gammaproteobacteria; order Vibrionales; family Vibrionaceae; genus Vibrio; species Vibrio sp. T3Y01. Next base: position 97,139 of record NZ_VTXJ01000020.1, read on the forward strand.
CAACACGGCTGTTTTCAGTGCGAGCACGTAGCTCCATAAGGTTCTTCTTCGATGGACCTTCAACCAATACGCGTTGCTCTGTACCAAGCATTAGGCGCGAGTAGCGCATTGCTTGCGTATTCACCGTTTGTTGTAGTTCGTATAGGCGATCTTTCTTCTCTTGCTCAGGCACGTCACATGGGTAGTCTGCAGCAGGTGTACCCGGACGAGGAGAGAAGATAAAGCTGAAGCTCATATCGAAATCAACGTCTTTGATCAATTTCATCGTGTCTTGGAAATCTTGGTTAGATTCACCAGGGAAACCAACGATAAAGTCAGAACTGATTTGAATGTCAGGACGCGCTTTACGAAGTTTACGAATAATTGACTTGTACTCGATAGCAGTATGAGGACGCTTCATCATCGTAAGGATACGGTCACTACCACTTTGTACTGGTAGGTGAAGGAAGCTTACAAGCTCAGGTGTATCTTCGTATACTGCGATGATGTCATCACCAAACTCAAGCGGGTGGCTTGTGGTGAAACGAATACGATCGATACCATCGATAGAAGCCACAAGACGAAGCAGCTCTGCGAATGTGCAGATATCACCTTCGTGAGTTGGACCACGGTATGCGTTTACGTTTTGACCTAGCAGGTTAACTTCACGTACACCTTGCTCTGCAAGTTGAGCAACTTCGAACAGTACATCGTCCATTGGACGGCTAACTTCTTCACCGCGAGTGTAAGGTACAACGCAGTAAGTACAGTACTTAGAACAGCCTTCCATGATAGAAACGAATGCCGTTGCACCTTCAGCACGAGGCTCAGGTAGGCTATCGAACTTTTCGATCTCAGGGAAAGAGATGTCCATCACTGGCGCTTCGTTAGATAGAGAAGATTTGATCATCTCTGGAAGACGGTGCAGTGTTTGAGGGCCAAAGATAACGTCTACGTATGGCGCACGTTGACGAATGTGGTCGCCTTCTTGAGTCGCTACACAGCCACCCACACCGATTACCACACCTTCTTTTTTATCTTTTAGCGTTTTCCAACGACCAAGCTGGTGGAATACTTTCTCTTGTGCTTTTTCACGGATAGAACAAGTATTCAGTAGTAGTACATCTGCTTCCTCAGGTACTTCAGTTAGCTCATAGCCATTTGCGGCATTTAGCAGGTCAGCCATTTTTGATGAATCGTATTCGTTCATCTGACAGCCCCAAGTTTTAATTAGCAGTTTCTTACTCATTTTTTGTTCGCTCGATCGTTAGTTTAATTTAAGGGAGCAAATCGCCCGGTATCTATCCGCGAGAGTTGATGGCCATAATTAGGTATTCATTTTATGGCTCACCCTAGCGGCAAGCGGCGTATTGTACTGGTTTCAAAACCGACTGACTAGTGGTCTGATAAAATCTCTTCGGAAGTGGTTTTTATTCTCGTTAACACTAGATGTAGCAAGGGGTAACCCATTTTTCAAATAAGGTTTTTGGTTACAAGTTCGTTGTGAAAACGTACAATCGAAAACAGTCAAAGAATCAAACTGATAAGTACAAAATATGAACAGTTACGATATTGTGGTCGTCGGTGGCGGCATGGTTGGTGCGGCAACAGCAATCGGTTTTGCTAAGCAAGGACTGAAGGTTGCTGTGATCGAAGGTTTTGCGCCCCAAGCATTTGATGAGTCGCAAGCGATGGATATTCGAGTGTCAGCGATTTCTCAGGCGTCAGTCGATTTACTTGACGATCTTGGTGCATGGCAGAACATAGCAGCAATGCGAGTTTGCTCCTACAAGCGCTTAGAGACTTGGGAACACCCAGAATGTCGTACTCGATTTGATGCTGCGTCTCTTGATTTACCGCGTTTAGGCTACATAGTTGAAAACCGACTAATTCAATTGGGCTTATGGTCTCAGTTTGATGCTTATGACAATTTAGAACTGCTGTGTCCCGAAAAGTTGGATTCTATCGAATTTGGCGAAACTAATATCGTTAAACTTCAATCTGGTATCGAGTTATTAGCTAAGTGGGTGGTTGGTGCCGATGGTGCGAATTCTGCGGTTAGACAGCAAGCGGGGATTGGTATCACTGCTTGGGACTACCGCCAGCACTGTATGCTTATCAATGTAGAAACTGAGCTTCCTCAGCAAGACATTACTTGGCAACAGTTTTTGCCGAGCGGTCCGCGTTCATTCCTCCCTTTATGTTCTGTTAGTTCAGGAGACCAGGAAGTCGGGCAGGGCTCGTTAGTTTGGTATGACTCGCCATCTCGCATTAAGCAACTATCGGCAATGAGCCCAGACAAGCTCCGCAATGAAGTACTTGCTAACTTCCCTGCGGAGTTAGGGGACATCAAAGTACTCAACTCTGGTTCTTTCCCTCTTACTCGACGCCATGCGCAATCTTATTTTAAGAACAACTGCATTCTGGTTGGAGACTCAGCACACACGATTAATCCATTAGCAGGGCAGGGTGTTAATTTAGGCTTCAAAGATGTTGCAGCTCTATTGGATGTAACCAAAGAAAAAAGCGAGCTGAATCATTCTGTAGTAAGACGCTACGAGGTGATGAGAAGAGGTGACAACCTAGTGATGCAAAGCGGTATGGATTTCTTCTATAAGACGTTCAGTAATGATATTGGTCCACTTAAGTTTGTGCGTAATGCTGCACTCAAGCTAGCAGAGAACTCAGGGCCGATTAAAACTCAAGTTTTGAAGTATGCTCTGGGCCTTTAATTGAGTATTACAGACACTTTATAAAGAGAAGGAGAGCGAATGCTCTCCTTTTTTGTATTCGACGATGTCTATCGCTGCTGTGTCACACAAACTGGCGCATCTAGCTCTAATGAGTAGCCTGTGTAAACCAGAGAGCCGTCTTCTGTATTTCGTTTGAATGACGTGATGTTATTAGTGTGCTGGTTTGTGGCGATAAGCCATTCACCATCATGAGTAATATGAAAATCACGAGGGAAGTTGCCTTCAGAACTATAGCTATCAATAAAAATAGGCACTTTCGTTGTCGATTCGATTCTGAAGCAACTGATCATCGATTGATGTCGACAAGAGACATAGATAAATTGCTCATCCGGCGATAGTTTTATTGCAGCCGTTGCTTCTCCTTTTTCCATATTTGGAAGTGCGTCGATCTCTTCGACAATACTCCATTTACCAAGAGTTTTCTCCATCATCAGTATTGTTTCAGAGAGCTCACAGATTACATAGGCTTTATCTTCGTCTTTGTTGAAGACGAGATGACGAGGTCCATTGCCCGCAGGGACTTTAATGGATTGCATTGGTTCGTCTAGAAACTCTTCCTGTTCTTCATCAAAGCAATAGAAATTGATTCGATCAGCGCCAAGGTCGATAGTGACAAATTGTGGTGAGTTTTGTAAGAACAGACATTGATGAGCATGTGGAGCGGTCTGACGCTCTTTGTTTGGTCCTGACCCCACCATCGCTATTGTTTTAAGTCGTTTATCGATATTGCCATTGATACTTAAACTAAAAATATCGAATGAACCTGATGAGTATTGAGAAGTAATAGCAAACTTATGGCTAGGATCTATGGTGACATGACAAGGATGATCGCCAGAGATGGCACCTGAATTACTAGCGGTCTTTGAGCTAGCATTAGCGATATGAATCAACTGTGGCTGTTTGGGTTGGTCCACTTCAGACGCGGTATAGATACCAAGCTCGGTCGCTACGACAAAAGATGGGTTAGTACAATCTGTAATGAGTTCTAAAGGTAATAGTTGACCGTTTTCCAAGTCTAACTGAGCCTGATACACGCCTTGGCTTTTACTGGGAGTGTCTGTGTAGCAACCGATCGTTAAAGTGAGGTTTTTCATAAGGCGTCATACTCAATTAGAAAGTGGAGCAGACATTGTCTTATAAAAAAGTCATGAAGTGATTAAATAGGGAGAAATACTTGGTGACGGGGTTATCAGATTTACATATTCCAGATAAAACAAAACCCAGCTAAAAAGCTGGGTTCTATTTAATGATGGTGCGGTCGGAGAGACTTGAACTCTCACACCTCTCGGCGCCAGAACCTAAATCTGGTGCGTCTACCAATTCCGCCACGACCGCAGCAAATCTTTGTAGTCA